>JAOZGJ010000095.1 GCA_027491785.1 Thermoproteota archaeon
TCCATACCTTCTTTCATGTAGAACACTTCGAAGCCACCGCCTCCTCTTGGTAGGACGTGAAGCTTTCCGTAATGAGCCTCCTTCCCTATGAAGACAAAGGTCTTCCTACCTTTGACGAGCTTCAGCACCCTGTCCACGGAGAACATGTTTACCAAGGAGAACAGTAGGGATATTACTACTCCTAGGGCTATAAGGTAAATCAGGGGCATTATTGGCTGGAGAACGGAGGAAAAAGAAGATATCTGCCCCTGCATGTTAGCACCCTATTGCTTTAGATGACTATCCAGCCATTCCAATATTTTCTTCAACCTAAAGACCCTGTGCTTCGGCTTACCCTTCCTGCTCAGATCATGATTCTCATCAGGAAACAGGACAAGTTCTGTATCAACTCCCCTAACTTTCAAAGCCGTGAAGAGTTCTAGAGCTTGGCTAAGCCAGCACCTATAGTCATCCAGGCTGTGAATTATGAGGGTAGGGGTCTTGACCCTATCAACGTAGGCTATCGGGCTCTTCTCCCAGTAAGCTTGGAAGTTTTCCCAAGGAGTCCCTCCTATATGCTCAGGGTTGAAGAAGAACCCTATATCGGTTGTTCCGTAATCACTTATCCAGTCACTTATGCTCCTCATGGTCACGGCTGCCTTGAACCTGTCAGTATGACCTATTATCCAATTGGTCATGAAGCCGCCGTAGCTCCCTCCCATCACAGCTAACCTGTTAGGGTCCGCTATCCCTCTCCTGATTGCTTCGTCTACAGCTTCCATCAAGTCCATATAGTCCCTCTCACCATAATGCCTCCTTATATCCCTAAATTCCTCGCCATAGCCCTCGCTTCCCCTGGGATTAGTGAATATGACGGCATAACCCTTATCCCTGAGGAGATAAAGCTCATGCATGAAAGCATGACCGAAAGCAGTAGCGGGTCCTCCATGCACGTAAAGGATGGCTGGAAAGGGAGGATTTCCATTTTCAGGCTTTAAGTAGAACCCTTCTATCTCCACACCGTCGCTGGCCAAGAATGAGAATTTCTCCGGCCTAGGGACCTTTACCCTCTCCTCAAATCCATCATTAAAGGTAGTCAATTTGACTAGACCATCTGCTAGCTCATAGATCTCGGCTGGCTCGTTTACCTTCATAATGCTGAGGACAATCCTACCTGCCCTGGCATCGAAACCTTCTATAGAAACGTTCTCCTTGATAACAGGCGTTAGGGAATCGCCGCTCGCGTAAAGGTGGACTGCCGTCCCATCATGTATCGTGAAGTACCATTTACCATCCATCCATTTAGGCCTGTGATCGCTCCCCCCTCTAACATCGCTATTCAAGCTGTTTCCCAGACTCCTATCTATTGGAGACCTATCGTCAGGCTCCCATTCATCTATCGGTGTCTCATAGAGATGCTCGTTTGTGGCAAGCCCTCTCCTCTTATCATGTCCGACTATACCCAGAGATTTCCCGTCTCTTCCCCAGCTGACAAATAGGAGAAACCAGTTACCTGGGCCTATTTCATATACATCGCTTCCATCCAAGGATCCCACGAAGAGGCTGACATCTAGGGGTTTTGACCTATCCTTCAGAGCTAAGAAGGCTACCCTCTTACCATCAGGAGATGGCATGAAGTCCTTCACGTGGATCCCATCTGGAGAGATCGGCCATGTCTCTCCAGTACTTAGATCTATGCCGTAAAGCCTGCTGAGGTACCAGTAGGTCCATCCCCTCCCATTCCTCCAAAAGGGGATCGTCCTTACGATCTTAACATCTTCCTCCTTATCTCCCTCATTTAGTGCAGCTACTGATGCTTTTTCTGAGGCCCATTCAGCCCTACTAATTCCATTTTTCCATCTGAAGACGGTGATTTTTTCTCCACCTGGAGTGAACATGACGAGCTCATCTCCGTTATCTCCCTTCCTAATGAAGATGAATCTATTTCCTTTGGGCTCCCAGGAAGGATCTCCATCTTTAGGTCCTTCTGTTAAGGGAATTGGTTTACCATCAGCATTCAAGCCCCATATCCTGTAATTATACATGTCTTTATCGAGATCCGCTTTACCTGCTCGGAAAGCAATGAACTTCCCGTCAAACCTGAGCTTGGGCGGGCCTATCAGCATTACCTTGGAGAAGTCATCCAGATCCATGGATCGCATGTGCTAAATTAGAGGGAGAATGATATAACAGTGTCCCCATCGATAGCCCATCTAGAATGTACGAATTTTTCGCCATGTAATTCCTCAATCAGTTAGTTAGGAATCCTAGGGAAATTTGGTGAGGAAGATCTGTTTAAATTAACTTCTTCCCTCAGCTGTGAGGAAGGACCAAAATAGTATGGCTGATATTAGAAGGAGGGAGATCCATGAGGGTACATCTATACCAAAGGCCGTCAGCAGGAAAGCAATACCTAGATATATGAGGTATATGGCTAGTCCCTTTCCCAGGTTCTTCAATCTTCTAACTCCATGTTCTAGCACGAAGTAAAGGGATCTGAGCCCGAGAACTGCCATTATATTCGAGGTGTATGCTGTAAAGAACTCCCTTGTTATTGCTAGAACAGCTGGAACGGAATCGAAGGCGAACATTATATCTGTCGTCTCTATTGCCAGGAGAACCAGCATCAAGGGAGTGAAAATTAGCTTACCCCCGTTCCTAAGCAGGAACCTGTCTCCCTCATATTCATGGGTTATGGGAAGTATCCTCCTAGCCCACTGGACTACCTTGTTCTTGCTAGGGTCCACGCTTTCTGCTCCCCCCTTAGCCATTTTATAGCCTGAATAGAGCAAGATGACTCCGAATACATAGGTCATCCACTGATAGCGCTCTAAGAGAGCTACTCCCACCAAGATGAACGATGCCCTGAATATGGCAGCGAATATTATGCCGAGGAACAGCACGAAGGGTCTGGCCTTATATGGAACTGAGAAGTATGTGAATATGGCAAGGAAGACAAATATATTGTCCATTGAAAGGGAATATTCAGTAACGTATGCAGTTATGTACTTAATAAACTCTCCAATTCCATAACTATCATAGACGAAGAAGGAAAACGCCAGGCCTATGGATATCCATATGATCACCCATTTTACGCTGTCCCTGAAGGACATCTCTGTTTTCTTGTAGTGCCTGAGATCTACGAGCAGGAACGCAGCGATCACCACATGGAATGATATCCAGAACAGGGGGGACGTTACTTCCATCTATACCGACGATATCTGAATTATACCGTTAAAAACTTGTTCTCATTTCTAGGGAGGGTGGGGAACCGCTCCTGCTTCCACACGGCTTTTCCTCCATTCATCCGTTCTCAGGGCAGCATCATGCGAGCTTATAAATCTTGGAAGTCTAAAGGAGTGATGAGAATGGAGAGGGAAGAACTGAGGAATAGGATAAGGAGGCTCCTCGGATCCTCGATAAAGCTCGTCCTGGTGCTGTTTATCCTGACTATATTAGATGCTGTATTTGGTGGTCTTTCATTCACGTTCTTCGGCTTCCAAACAGATACTTCGGAGGTTCTAGGGACAATTAGGTTAATAACCATAGTGTATTACGGCTATTGGATACTCAGGGATTCTCTCTTCTTCCTAGATATACTTACAGACGTTTTAGCCAGGAAGTTCAATCTCGGTAGTTCTGGGAACCTGAGGAGGATAGGATTAGATTTCCTCTATCTTATCTCACTAGGTTTGGGATGGTTTGGTCTCTCTCCATTCCTAAAGCTGGTCCCAGATATAGTTGTCAGAGCTCTAGCCCTCGTATTCCTCCTATTAGCCATAGTGTTCCTCTATGATCTAGTTAAGACGGTATACTCCATCCTAAGGTTGAGCTATGAATCCTTGATAGATGCCCTATCTGAGATAATAGGGAGGCTTACAGAGTCAGATAAGTCCAAAGACAAGCACTAGATATAATTCGCTTACCACTAAATGGAGGAGGGTTAAGGGAGCGCTGTACTTGGTGAACTCCATTGGTGATATCCCTTCCTCCTTTTGCAGTATGCTGGAAGCCACTAGAGATGGGGGAGACGCGAAGTAGGTCAGGTTTCCCCCTATATTCGATCCCAATGCAACTGCAAAGGCATAGGCCCTACCTCCTAGGTTAGAAGGGAGGGTCTTCAGGAGAGATGTAAAGGTCAGGGCCACGGGGATGTTGTCTACAAACCCGCTCATTAACCCTGAAGTCCATATGACGACGGTGAGAAATGTAAGAGGTGCGTACAGCCCTTTAAGCATGACAGATGCATAGTCCAGTAACCCTGCGGACTCTACCCCACCCACTACCACGTAGAATGATGCGAGGAAGAAAACCGTCGACCAATCAACGTTAGAGAATATGCTGTCTGGATCCGCTCCTCCCAACCAGAGCATGAATGCCGCCATAAGGAATGCCACCAGATCCATGGGAAGCTCAGGAAGGTTCAGAACTATTAAGACCAGAAAAGCTAGGAAAATGAAGGAAGCTCTCAGGAGCTTACCTTTCTTAAACGGCTTTGTGGGTTCTATTGAGAAAGATGCCTCCCTTTCATACAAACCCCCACTGGCTACACCTATGAGCGCAGTTAGACCTGTTAGGATGAGTGAGAGTGGCAAGGAGTAGAACATGAACTCATTGAAGTTTATTCCGAAGTTGAGCGCAACTATGAGGTTGGGTATGCTGCTTATCATTAAGCCCATAGCTCCGCTGTTGCATATCACTGCCTCGTATACGATCCACTTCTTGACGTTGAGTCCCAGTTTATCCTTGAGCGATGTTGTTATTGCTCCCATTATGAGCATTGCTGGGAAATTCGCTAGGAAAAGGGTGACTGCCAGCGTGAGGAACATGAAGGAGATGAAAAGAAGGTCTCTCCTCTTAGCTAAGGCCTTCACCACTGCTATACCAATGGCTTGGAAAAGGCCCGACTCTGAAAGCCCTTCCACTAGGATTAGGACACCCACTATGAAGAGGAGGGTGTGCCAGTCTATGAACTTGAACACGGAGTTGGGATCAAAAATATGGTAGACGTAAGCACCAAAATAGACCATTAGGGCCGCTGATATCATGGCCGAGGTTGCCCTGTGATATTTCTCCGTCACGAGGAGCAGTATCGATAGGAGAAACACCCCGAGAACTGCTAGCTGGGGATCAGTCAGGTGAATCCAGCTCATCCCTACCAGCCACTTCCTTAGCTAATCTATTAACTTCTTTGATGAAGCTCTCATCTTCCTCCAATCTACTCGCTACTTCTGAAGGTAGCTTTATTGGGAGGATAGCTGCGAAGAACCCCTCTTTCTTACCTCTTATGTAGAGGGAAACGAGTCTCTCCAATCTCTTCCTAAAGTCAGGATCGCCCGGTAATCTTGCATGATCTTGGGGGTTCACTCCTTCGGGCTTGTATATCTTGAGCTTCACGAAAGGTTTTATTACCCTCTCCATCTCATCCCTTAGCGTTTCAAACCTCTCTAGTTTCTTGCTCATACAGGGAGCAAGTAATGGAAAGCCTAAAAAGATGCTTCCTTACATGTTATCGCATCAACACCTAAGATCGAGCTACCTCCAAGGAAGCATCCCTCCCGTTACCTTAGCATGCTGATATATGGCATGAAGCTCAGTTCAATCGTGAAATCAAAGATCGAGGGAGAAGGTATTTAATTTTAAGGGAGAGAGATCCTTCTATGAGAGAAAGAGTTCCATTTGGAGCGCTTGGCCGCATCCTCATTGATATGAGGAGACATCTCTACCTCTACGTCGCATTGGACATAATAGTAGCGATCATGCTTGGAAGTCTGATTACTGTTCAGAAAGGCATAATGAGGCCGATCAGCATCATTGCAGTCTTTCTCATGTTATATCCCATGATGATCAGGCTTGCTGTTGAGAAGCTGAGATCTTCCGCCAAGAACTATAAGTTGATAGGAGCATCTCTCCTCTATGCCTATGGGATAGGGCCTCTTATTGCCTTTGCTGTGGCGAAATCCATGCTGAGACCATTTCCAGAGCTTTATGCTGCTCTAATACTCGTAGGTACGATCCCTTGCAGTAATATGCTCATAGGATGGTCTGGGATTGCTGGAGCGAGTGTTGAGGATGCTCTGGTAGTTGCTGTAATAGGCCTCCTATCGATACCCTTTCTCTCCCCGGTGCTGACAAAATTCCTCTTGGGCTCCGCTCTTCGGATAGATCTCCTTAAGCTATTTCTAGCCCTCTTGTTATATATACTGGTTCCCCTTGCTCTAGGCTATTACACTAGGAAACTCGTAATAAAGAGAAAGGGCATGAGATACTTTAACACGTTGAAGAAGGTGCTACCGGGCTTCTCCTCACTAGGTATATTGCTAATAGTATTCATAGCCTCCCTCAAGGCAGCCAGAACTGTTATACAGTACCCTATAGTGATAATAATGATAGTGGTCTCCCTTCTATCGTTCTACGTAATCCAAACAGTTTTAGCCCTAGCTGGACTGAAGCTACTCAGATTCAAATATGAAACAGGCTTCGTGTTTCTTCTAGCAGCTGTTGCAAGATCTCAGGCCATATCGTTAGCTGTAGCTGCTACCTTCTTCTCTGCCCTAACTACGCTTGCCATATCGTTCAAACCAATACTTCAGGTTGCATACATCCTCATGCTCATCTATCCGATGGGTGAATGGCTCAGGAGGTACATGAAGTGAACCGCCAAGAGGAGAGAGGGTCACATAAGAAGAGGAAGGGAAAAGGAAAGAAGAAGGGATATAATTAACCCTTAAGCACGAACCACCTTCTTGGCCTCATTTCAAAGGTATTTCCAGGAATTGACGGGAGCCAAAGCTCGAACTGGGATCTTCCCTCATCTTCAACTATAACCCTGTATCCGGATCGGTGCCTCGAGGATGCCACAATCCTAACCTTTATACCGGGGCCGAGTTCGACGTCCTCCGGATAGAATCCTACTTTAATAGCTTGTAACCCAGGTTTATAATCGATAGAAAAATTATCCAAGGAATAGAGGCCTTCCTTCACTTCCTTCATCTCTATCACATTAGCTCCTAGGAAACGAGCCACGAACTCGTCCCTAGGATCCATAACAACATCGTCTACGCTACCTTCCCTCACTATTCTACCGTTCCTCATCACAGCAAGCCTTTCAGCTAAAGACATCGCCTCCGCTTGATCGTGAGTGACATGGAGTGCCGTGAACTTCCTCTTCATCCATAGCTTCTTTATCTCCCAGAGGAGCTCTTCCTTTAACTTGGCATCCAGGGAACCGAAGGGCTCATCTAGCAGTATTACATCAGGATCTGGTGCTAGGGCACGAGCTATGGCTACCCTTTGCTGCTGCCCTCCTGAGAGCTGGTGGGGATATCTCCTCTCCAATCCATCGAGCCTCAATAACTCTAGAAATTCCTTGGCTATCCTAATCGATTCTCCCCTGCCAAACCCCCTAGCTTCTAAGCCGAACATAACGTTCTCCAAGACTGTCATGTGGGGGAAAAGTGCTAGATCTTGGAACACCATCCCTACATTCCTAACAGAGCTCGGGAGTCGTGTTACGTCCCGATCATCGAAGAGCACCTTCCCGGAATCTGGGGTTTCCAAGCCCGCTATCACCCTGAGGAGGGTGGTCTTCCCACTACCACTCGGACCCACCACGGCCATTATGACACCATCCGGTATGAACAAATCCACTCCATCTAGAGCTACCGTGTCACCGAATCTCTTCCTAATGCCGATTACTCTGATCTCAGCCATGGTAAACCGACCTCTATCCTAGACTTCATCAGGAGGAAAATCCAAGTGAGGACCATGACCATGGAGGATGCAGCTGCTGCTAGCTGGAACCTCCTCGCCCCAGAGTATCTCAAGGCAGCTACTGTTAATGTTAACGTTTCGGGGGTTGCAAGCAGAGTTGATGCAGAAGTTTCCGATAGAGAGATAGCTAGGGAGTAGAAAGCCGCTGATAGAACTGCTGGTAAGGCAGCTGGAAGCAGCACCTTGAATATGGCATCCAGCTTACTGGCTCCTAAGGTCTCGGCAGCATCCATGAGGTGAGGGGAGATTCCAGAGACACCAGATTCAAGGGATCTTATTGCAAAGGGAAAAGCTATGAGGATGTGGCTCATCACCATGGCGATCCAACCTGGAATTCCCAGCTTAGAGCTGAATAGGAATAACCCCAAGGCCAGCGTGATGGAGGAGGTACCTAGGGGAAGTATGGAGAGATCCCTAGCCAATATCCTAGCCTTATCAGATAGGAGGATTAGCGATGATATCGTCAAGACGGTCAGCGCCGTCATGAACGCGAAGAACAGGCTGTTCAGCAGGGGTCTGATGGTAGAAGCCCCGAGGATGGGATCATACCTAGGGACGAGGAATGCCAGGTAGATGAGGGGATCTAGCTTACCCGTATACGGGCTCACTAACGACCTGAGGAAGAGGTACCCTATCGGATAGAGGGCCATTAAGGAGAGAGCATATGGTAATATTAGTGCTGGAAGGAGAGATCTTGGGATGTTCTTTCTCCTCCTGAGCTCCATAGCTCTAGCTGCCTTTGATTCCCTGCCCATGAGGAGGGATAGGGAGAACGTTACAAGCAGCTGGAGAATTGCCGCAGCCGAGGCCTTGCCCTCATCGAGAAACACCTTGTAAAGGGAGTATATTTCTACCTCAAGCGTTCTCGAGCCAGGCCCTCCCAGGAGAAGGGGCACTGCAAAACTAGCGAAGCTCAAGGTGAAAGTGAGGATGAAGCCATAGCTGACCCCCCTTAAGCTGAGGGGTAATATTATCTTCTTCCATTTCATCCACTTAGATGCCCCCAAGACATCAGCGGCTTCTTCTATCCTCTTCCCCACAGTTAACAGGGATGATGAAATCATTTGCGCGCAGAAGCCGAAGTTGAAATAGGCATTTGCCAGTGATATGGCCAGCAGACCCGGGGCGAGTAAGCCCGTCCTCACCATGAGGAGGAAAGCTAAGGCTACAGATATGGTAGGCATCGTGAATGGAGCCAAGGTGACTACCTCGACGATCTTCCTCCCGGGGTATTCGTAGGTGGCGTTGATATATCCCAAGGGTATCGCCAGTGTCACAGCGATCAAGGATGCTAGGATCGCTTCTTCCAAGGAAAACGTGATTGCAGACCGTATAGAGGGATCTGTAAGGGCATCCTTCAAATGAGGGACTCCTGCTCCTAGGAGGGGCAGTATTATTATGGCCCAGATGAGGGGTATGAGGAGGGAGGAGATGATTGCCAGTAAGCGATCCCATCTCCTCCCCATAGAACCACCTAACCTATCACCAGTGGGTAATAAAAATAACTTGAGCAATAGCCTGATTCGAGATAGAGGCCCAGCAGCAATGAAACTGAAGGAGCCCTTACCTAACCCTCAGCCATTAGTCGTATGGAAGATCCCTTACCTTTAACTTTAATAGGTATTGATTGCTATAATTTAGATCAAGGATCCTATTCTCCCTTCATGATATTAGCTCTACAATTATAGCTGGTTCGATAGCTGCTGAGTTTACTTAAAAGGTAAACTTTATGCTGAGTTTACTTAAAAGGTAAACTTTATAACGGAATCTAGATCTAAGCTCCTGTGAACTCAAGGGAAGCAATGATAATCCCTGGCCTAGCTTCACTGATTCTACTTACTACCATATCTGGAGGGAGAATCGGTGTGCTCTCTCCATTGGTACCTCTCATAGTCCCTAATTTTCTCGCCTACTTAAGCGTTACTCTGATTCCCATGGCCTTTATCTCGTGGATTTTTAGTTTATTATATCCAGATGATAACGTAAATGGGTCAGGTAAGCGTGCTAGCAAGGAAATTCATGGGGGAGCCCTGATAGGCTTTCTCGAGAGGACCCTCATATTCCTACTTCTTCTCATAAGCTCGAGCTGCATCATCCCAGTCAAAGACGCCATTGGATCCCTAGCAATTATAATAGCAGCGAAGGCAATTTTCAGGTTTCAAGGAAAGAGCCAAGAGGCTGAGTGGTATATAACTGGTACCTTCCTCAGCTTGACATCTGGGCTGGCCCTTTCTTGGTTCTCGTTATATCTCATATGGGGGAGGCTGGGTTGCTAGCTGCGATCTTCGACCTTATAGGATCGAGAAGAGAAGTAGAACATGCAGGTAAGCTAAGAGAAAAGATATTCAAGGCACTGTCCTCTCTGGAGGACGTATGGGCTAATCGCTTGCCAGCTAAGCCAGCCTTGACGGCAGGCGATAGTGTAGAGATCCTCGCGAAGGGATGGAAGCCAGTTACATTCTTCTTCCATCTCTCTAGGACTTTGGGATTAGGATTCAGGGTAGGACTAGGTGCTGGAAGGGTTGATGTGGTTAGGGAATTCGCGGATGAATGTGATGGGCCCGCTTTTTGGAGTGCCAGATCGTCATTAGAGTTCCTGCGTTCTAGGGAAGCTAGGGGTTCCGTTGTAAATTTCGCGTTAGCGGAAGGATCTGAGATCGAGGATCTACTGGAGCTACGAACGGCGTCTCTCACAATATCTCTGCTGGCAGAGATGCCGGAGAAGAGAATCCTCTACTGCTTTAGAAGAGTGTGGCTAGGGGAAAGAGTGACGGAGATAGCTTCTAAATATGGAATAAGTAAGGGAAACGTGAGTAAGGCCCTGAGGAATACGGGATGTTTCATCCTCATGAAGCTTGTGACGGGTAATCAACAACCATTCGATTCATAGGAAGGTCTGTTAGAAAGGAAGGAAAGATGCTTTCGTGAGGTAAGGGGCTACTATTGAGGTCCTTTGGCTTTAAGTATTAACCTTTATCCCTATCTTATTGCCATCATGAAGCCCTAAATGCTCGCTTAGTCTAGCTTATTATAAAATTCGCGAGGTAGAGTAAGAAAGAGCTAGCTGAGTCAGAAAGGCTCTCTAAGCATCTGAGGGAGAATGCATGGGAACCGCTGGAATGGATGAAGCAGGCAGGGGGCCTGTAATAGGTCCTATGGTTATAGCTATCGTGCTTCTATCTAAGAAGGCAGCTAGAGAGCTCAAATCGATGGGAGTTAAGGACTCCAAGATGCTCACCCCCAAGAGGAGGGAGGAGTTAGCTCCTGTTATCATGGAAATGTCCGATGCCTACGCATTAAGGATAGTAGAACCTAGAAGGATAGATCGTGCCGTGGCCGAGAGAGGCCTCAACATGCTAGAAGCAGAGGTGATGGCCGATCTAGTTAGGGAGCTAGCTCCTTCATTTGTTATAGTGGATGCCCCGGGGAGAAACACCAAGAAGTTCAAGGAAGCCCTTAGATCCATGCTAGCTGGTTTAAAAGTAAAGATAAGAGCTGAAAACAAAGCAGATAGGAGGTTCATTCATGTAGCAGCTGCTTCCATTCTAGCTAAGGTTGAGAGGGATAAGAGAATAGAGAGACTCAGGGAACTGGCCGGATACGATTTTGGTTCGGGCTATCCGGGAGATCAGAAGACAAGGGATTTTCTGTCCAAGGTGTTAGAGGGATATCCCTTCCCTAAGGATCAGATAAGATGGAGATGGGCCACTTTACAAAACATAATTGATGAAAAGAGGAGAACTAAGCTAACTGATTACCTACAGATGTAGCTATCCCTTCCTTTCTTAGTTAATGCCTGCACCAAGGTCACTATGCTGGTAGGACGTCATTGGTGACTTTATGGGATAGACTTCACTTCCAAGAGATCCAGCTTGAAGTCCCATTTATCATAATACAGGTTGCCTCCACCCCACTCAACCTCTCCTCTCTGGCTATCAACAGGATCTGACCTGAAATGCTCCTTAGGAGGGTCGAAAGGGTAGCTTATCTCCGAGTTAAAGGCTAATCTGAATCCTTCGATGCTACCGAAGTAAAAGTTTCTCCTCCATTTCTCCCCTTCCCTTGGATGACCGAAGCTAGGATCGGCGTAAACCCATCCATAAGGCTCCACGTAAAACTGAGCCCAGTCATGCATACTCCACCTCACTGGATTGGCATACCATCCAGACTGCCACCTTGCTGGTATACCTGCAAGTCTGAGCATTGTGATAAACAATATTGCCTGAACTCCACAGTCTCCTCTCCTTCTAAAGGCTGCATACCGACTTATATTATCAAAGAGGGCATAGTCGTGGACGTATGTATATATTACATTGTCCACTATCCAGTCCCATATCCTTCGAGCTTTGAGTAGTGGGTTGTCTTCGTTCCCAATTATAGATTCTGTGAACTTCCTTAAATCATTAGAGAACCTTATATGAGGTATTCTCTCCTCTAAATATTCAGTGATATTACCCCTTTCAATCTCCTCTGATTTTAGATCCACTTTGAGCGGTTTCGCAGCTACCTCGTATTCTATCCATACATCCTCATCAAGCCCCGATGAAACTACTTCAAAATACGCAGTTCTTTGCTTATATACCTCATCAGATAGGTAAGGCTCTCGATTATAACCTAATATCCTCACTTCTGGGTTAAGCTCGCTTATTCTAGGTACAGGGATCCATATGCGAATAGTTTCCCCTTTAGGCACGGATCCTTTCTTTACGGTCAACTTCGCCCTAAATCTATAAAGGAGAGGGGCTGCTTCCAAACCCATTACCTCCTTAGCTCTCTCCCTTAGAAGTTCCTTGGATCTCTCGGCAACCTCATCTCTCTCCTCTCTAGCCCTTTCCTTAAGTTCGGGACACAACCAGAAGGAGTTAGGGACGAACCTCTCAAAAATTCTTAGTGAGCCCTCTATAGGCCTGTGATCTATACATCCTCTGGCTATCAGATCATCTAGCTCCTGTAAGGTGATATCAGGTATTTTCTCCTTTAGTTTCCTTAGAGCCTCGCCTCTATCGAAAGGATACTGTATAGGCCATCTACGGATTCTATCTAATTCAAACTCTAATCTCCGTCTATAATTATTACCAGCGCCCTTCAAGAGGTTATTGATTAAGTCCTCAGCTTTGGAGAATTTTCCCTCATTTATAAGGGATCTCAGATCGCTTGGGATACTATATCTCATGAATTGGAGAACATTATCCTGCAAGCTCCCTACCTGCATGTAGAGAGCTAGCTTAACAAGTTAACTGAGATAGTGACTAGGGCAGAGCTACTACTCCCCAAATAATCTACCAGTCCGTCGTTAAAGGGTCGCATAAGTAAAAACATAAAGTAAAGTTATTCAACCGAGTTATGCCATTAGTAGATCTCCCAAGCGATCATGGTTCCTTTCCTTCCTTTTCTCTACCTTTGCTTATGAGAATCCCTCAACTGCAACTCATACCATAACAAGGCCGCTATGGTCTTCGCATCCACTATATCTTTCTCACCTATCATCCTAAGGACCTTATCGAAGGGTATTCTATAAACCTCTATCTTCTCAGACGGCTCTGGATGCATTTCACCCTCAGATAGCTCCGTAGCGAGGAAGAAGTGCATCTTCTCAGTACCGTAACCTGGGATCAGGTATGCTTCGAACATCTCCTCAAGCCTACCTGCTATAAGTCCGGTCTCTTCCTCAAGTTCTCTCCTAGCGCATTCTTCTGGACTTTCTCCTTCCTCTAACGTACCAGCTGGTATCTCCCAGATATATCCATTGAGAGGATATCTATACTGCTTTATTAGGTAGACATGACCATCCTCGTAGGGGAGTATCGAGACTGAACCTGGATGACGTACTATTTCCCTAGTTCTGCCATCTACCTGCCTTACTTCGAGCGTAACCACCCTACCCCTATAGAAGAGCTTCAGATCCTCCATAATAATTCTCTAGTTGCCTTCGCCCATAATCATATCGATGGTCTTCGTAGACCCTTGCTGATTGGATCTAAGCTCGGCTCATTAATAGATGTGCGTAGCTAATACCTGAGCCAGCGATCTGATTTAAGTATTAGTGAGAGTTTCTCGTGCAATATATCTTCTATCAGTCCCCTTACTCACTTATCCCAGTTCATTACCTTAGCTACAACCCATGCGAACTTCCTTATCTCTTCCTGAGCATGTACATCGGTTCTTAATTCTAGGAAGTGATACCAATCCGATTGTCTTCCGCTTACAAATATAGCTGTCTTCAGAGCTGCTGGTAATATGTATCTAGCGTCTTCCTTCCTTATACCCATGGCTAATAATCTATTATAAGTTAAATAGCTCAGATTGGCATGCTCTTTCATTATTTTAAGGGCCTCTTCCTTTACAGATGGAAAGATGAACCCGTTAGGTTTGGTGTATCTGCCGGAGCGCTGGGTGAAGCTCAGCCTACGATGTCTGACGAACTGGTGCGAGGCTACTCGAGACATCTCAGTCCAGAAGGCATAGAATCCATGTCTCGGGTCCTCGTATGGCGACCCGATGAAGAAGTAGACGAGGGGATCCTCACTTACCTTCTTCATCTTAACATCCAAAGCGGGTTTCTCACTACTTTCTATCCCCAAGGCACTTGAAATTATTGGTAACTCCTTTATAGCTTCCTTTGCGATGAATCTAGCTCTCTCATCATGTAATATCTCTATTGCTGCCCTAGGATTCAGCGATATCAATACAGGATCCGTCTCAGATGCTTCCACATATTTATGGTGGAAGAATGCCCCAGCCACTTCATCCCAGTCAGCGTCCACCCAGATCCTTATTAGAGAATGCTCTAGGACCGAGAAGTGACCAGCCTTTAATATGTTTGCTAGGAGCCTCTTAACCCTATCTACATCCTTCAGCTCCTCTGCTATATCCTCAGGTCCTCCTACCTTCCTTGAGACCCTTGTGGCTAAGTATATAAGGCCTTCTCCTCCTACTAGCTCCTTTCTCAATACCCTCATTCAGCACTTAATCCAGTCACAATAATATAAGGAACTTAGGGAATCCCTTCTACTCCGTTAATATGCGCCTTCAGGGATATGGTGTCCTAGCTGCTTGTTGACCTTTTCCACAGCTTGAAATGAGATGAAGATGAAAGATAGGAGCGAAATAATATCAGAATTTCTTAATCTGCTTCTCATAGAGCTTTCTAACCCTATCTATTGTATCAGATTCTTCAGCGGTCTTGTCATCCCTGATCCTTAATATCCTAGCAAATCTTAGAGCCAGCCCGCTCCTGTACTTAGGGCTTCTCTGGATCTCATTAAAGGCCACTTCCACTACTATCTCTGGCCTAACCCTGATCAACTTGCCTTCCTTCTCAATTATAAGTTCTTGGAGCTTACGAGTCATCCATTCAAATTCTTCATCACTAAGTCCCTTGAAAGTCTTGCCAACAACTAAGAACTCACCGGTTTCAGGATCTCTAGCGGCTAGATAGTAATCGCTGTACCACCTATGCCTCCTCCCATAACCACGTTCTGCCGCAACTATTACTAGATCCAAGGTATG
>JAOZGJ010000096.1 GCA_027491785.1 Thermoproteota archaeon
TATGCGAGGGGGTATATTATATGCCCATCAAGAAGATAGAGATATATACCGTCGAGCTTCCGTATCTCCAGCCCTTCACCATATCTCTGGGAACATCCACGAAGAGCATTGATGTAGTCGTCAAGATGGTGGATGAGGAAGGTAGGGTGGGCTGGGGAGAAGCCTCCCCAGCAAGAAGGATAATTGGCGAGAGCGAGGAGACCATAATAGCTGCTATGCATACCCTAGCCCCTTCAATAATAGGGGAAGATCCGCTAAATATAGAAAGAATAGAGGAGAAGATGGATAGGGCTATACTTGGAAACACCTCAGCTAAGCTAGGTTTAGAGATGGCTGCTCTCGATCTAAAGGGGAAAATACTTGGAGTTAAAGTCAGAGATCTATTAGGAGGTTATAGTGACAGGGTAGAGACTGATTTCACAATAGGAATAAAGAGTCCAGAGGATATGGCGAAAGAAGCAGTTTCCATAGTGGAGAGAGGTTTCAGGATAATAAAGCTCAAGGTGGGAGTTGATGTGGAGGAGGATATAGCTAGGGTTAAAGCTGTAAGGGATGCCGTTGGAAAGGACGTGAAGATAAGGATCGATGCTAATCAGGGATGGACGGTCAAGCAAGCGATGAAAGCTCTTGTAGAAATGGACCGGTACGATCTCGAACTAGCTGAGCAACCGGTGAAGTGGAACGACCTCGATGGAATGGCCGTTCTAACGAGCATGAGCCCTATTCCGATAATGGCCGATGAGACTGTCCACACGCCGGAAGATGCTTTGAGGGTCGTGGAGATGGGAGCAGCTGACTACATAAATATAAAGCTCACGAAGGCTGGAGGTCTCTTGAAGGCGAGGAAGATAGCTGCTATAAGCGAAACCGCAGGCATACCGAACATGATAGGCTGCATGATGGAGGGAGGAGTAAGCATAACGGCTGCAGTTCACTTCGCAGCTGCAACGAGGAATGTTATAACCACAGATCTGGATTCTGACCTCTCCCTCAAGGAAGATTTCGTTGAGGGAGGAGCTGGTTACAGTAATGGATACAGGACCCTGCCAGAGGGACCGGGTCTCGGTAACCTCAGGGTAAAGGAGGATAAGCTGAAGTTAAGGGCGGTATTCGAGGAGGGCAGCTTATCTCAGGCCTTGTGACCCTTATATGAATCCAATATAGCTTTCTTAAATGCTGATATTGCTTCCATTCCTTTTTTCCCTCCTGCATTAGCTAAAATCTCGAAGTACCAAGAGTTTCCATACCATAGGGCCAAGGTCTGATTGTCTCCTCGATAAATTAGGTAACCTCCTTCGTTGGTCACTAGGTACTGGACCTCCTCTTCTGGCATGTTCTCCTTCAATGAAGATAGCGCTCTAGCGCCGAATTGTATCGCCGACTGTTGATCCGGAAGTTTAGCCACTACGAAGGCAAAGAACGTATCATTTTTGTAGCTTCCTAGGTAGTAATATGCTTCACTTCCCCAAGGGAAGTCCAGTCCCTGCCCTAATCTAGCAATAGGCTGCCCTCCAAAGAAGGTGAAATCAGATATATTGAGCTTAGATGTTACATTCTTAGCCGAATACTCGACAGGAGGAAGGGGCCATTCATCGCTTCCTATTGGAGAAGGAGGGGAACTAACAGCCAAGACTCCAAGTATCATTATTACAGCCAATATTATCGACGCAATAACCTTTATGTTAAGCTTCAAGTAACCACCGTGTGGAAGACTTCTCTCAAGTATTTAATTTAATTTAGCCCAGTTCGAGGGTGTTAGGGTGAAGGTATCAGGAGTAGATCTCGAGTCTATAGCTGAGGAGTTTGGCACTCCTACCTATGTCATAGATTTCGAGAGGGTAAGGGAGAATTACACTAGGCTAAATGAGGCATTAGAGTGTCCTCACGTTATAGCTTACGCCTACAAAGCGAATCACGAGCCCGAACTTGTTAGGATGCTGGCTCTAATGGGATCTGGAGCCACGGTTCCATCAGCCTATGGAGTAATGCTCGCAAGGTGGGCAGGTGTTTCACCAGATAAGGTTGTTTTGGTAGGCCCCAGTCCGTCAAGGTACGATCTAGAAGAGGCATTAAGATATGGAGCTCTGATCTCTTTGGAAAGCGAATCGGAAGCAAGTGTGCTTGAGAAAATGGGCAGAGCTAGGGTCATGGTAAGGGTTAACACCGGCATAGAGGCTGGAGCTCATCCTAGCTTAGTTACTGGAGGAAAGAAAAGCAAATTCGGTCTTCCCCCTCGTAGAGCTCTGATGCTGCTTAAGTCTCTCAGATCAACGATGGATGTTGAGGGTATCCATACTCACATTGGAAGTCAGATATTATCGATAGAGCCATTTAAGAGAGCTGTTGAACTCATTATGAAGCTAGTTAGGGATTTTGGCGAGGTGAAAGTGATTGACATGGGGGGCGGGCTTGGTATACCTTATTTAAATGAGGAGGCCTTTCCTCTAGAGGAATACTCGGATATAGTATGTGACGCAGCTAGTCAAGTTGGGGCCACCTTATTCGTTGAATCCGGGAGGTACATCGTGGGAGATGCTGGCTACCTCCTTACTAGAGTAAATTACGTGAAAGAGGTTGGCGAGGAAAAATGGTTGCTAATAGATGCTGGTATGAACGATTTCCTCAGGCCAGCCCTTTATAATGCGAAACATAGGATCATAGCTGAAGGAAATGGACCTAAGGAGAGATATTTGGTGGCAGGACCCGTCTGCGAATCAGCCGATGTATTTGGGGAGTACTACCTCCCTAGGCTCAAAGAAGGTGACCTCATAGCCATAGGGGATGTAGGAGCTTACGGTTTCTCCATGGCTAGCAGATACAACCTGAGACCATTACCGGCAGTAGTATCTGTAGATGAAGGTAGATATCGTTTATTAAGGGAAAGAGAAAGCTTCGGTCGGGCGATTTTCTAATTCTAATCTAATTACTTGCTTTACCCCTACTCTCCTTCTTCACCCTCTCTAGGGCCATTCCTAAGAAGGCCATTCCCAGGAGTATCAGAAATATGCCTCCCAGTTTATTCCAAGGTATCCTCCAGCCGAGAAGAAGAGAGAGTCCCCCTAGGATAAACCCTATCCCTACGAGGATCATGATAGCTGCACCCCATATTCTTCCGCTGCTAGTGGAGATATCCCTCTCTATCTGGGCTTCTTCACCATATTCCTGACCTTTCGCTCTCACATATGCCATTGCCATGAAGCCTATTCCCATTCCGATGAATAACCCGGCTGCTGTATCCCCTAGCAGATAGCCTACACCCATGCCTAGGAACATGAACGCCACGAAAAGCAAGCCGGAGGACTCATCCCTCTTCCCCATTTAACCACCTGATAATAAGCTCAAATGATGGAAATAAATTTTCTCTCACGGAAAATTAATAAGTAGATTGAGAAGTTAGTTCAGGGAGGACCAAAAGAATGCCTTCTTTGCTGGATATGGAGATAAAGACGTTATTCTCCGAAATAGTTAAATCCAGCGAATTGTCCCTCTCTCTCACTAGGAAGTGCGTATCTGCTTTCTTAGGGAAAGAGGATCCAAGAACTGTATTAAAGGAGGTTGATAAAGGAGCTCAGATTTTATCTTTTACCCATGGGAACCTTAGGATTAAGATAAGCGAGGTATTAGCTAGGTTTCAGCCAATGGCATCTGACCTAAGGACCCTGATTTCCTTGATGGAGATAAGCTATGGCTTAGTGAGGTTAGGAAGATATGCGAGAAATATAGCTCAAACTTTAGCTCTTTTCAGAAACGTAAGCAACTGTGATATAAATTTGGTAGTAGAACCAGCTAAGGTTACGGAGGAGATGGTCAAGAAAGCGATGAAATCCGTTGAGACTAAGGATGTAGAACTTGCTAGGGAAGTCATAAGGATGGATGATAAAGTAGATGGGGCCTACGAATCTTACCTCAGGGATAAGGTGCTTACGGGAGAGGAAAGCGTGCCTGCGTGTGCCGTCTCTATCACCCTTATCCTAAGGTATTTGGAGAGAATGGCTGACCATGCCGT
>JAOZGJ010000113.1 GCA_027491785.1 Thermoproteota archaeon
TGCTGAAGCTCGTCAAAGGTAGGAAGACCTTTGTCTTCATAGGGAAGGAGGCTCATTACGGAAAGCTTCACGTCCTACCAAGAGGAGGCGGTGGCTTCGAAGTGTTCTACATGAAAGAAGGTATGGAGAATCCTCTTTCACTTATAGCCTTCCTCATGGAGAATTACCATGAGACGGGAAACGAGAAGTTCTTGGAGAAAGCTAGGGTAATACTGAATTACCTCAAGGAAATGGGAGTTGTGGATACGAAGCTGACTGAGGGGGATATCAGGATAGATCCTTGGTCCCCTCCCAGTCTAATCTCTAGGAAGGTCTATCCCAACGAGCTAAATGACCTCTGGATGATAGTAAGCTTCGTAGACTTCATGAGCGAGGAGGAGAAGAAGAGGAGATGGAAGGAGCTGAGCGAGTTGTACAGCAAACCTTTCATTAAGGTAGCTAAGAGGAGAACGTATAACGCACTAAGCTACGTGAAGGACAAGATAGCCTCAGCTTTAGCCTCATCAGCCGGAACCATTACAGCTATAGTTCCTTCAGATCTCAAGAAGTCGCTGGAGGAAGCAGAGAAGAAGACTTTAGAGAGCGTTATAGCCCAAACATACGATCCCCTTCTAGAGAACAGTATAGGCAGGCTGGTTGCAGTTAGGGTAGATGATGTGGAGGGTGAGAGGAAGCTGTATCAGGGGGTACTGGCTGAGTACTCCGATAAATACCTCTACGTCATGGATGTTGACTACAGGTTACAGATGGTGGCCCATATCTCCAATGGAAATCTAATTAAAGAGGAACCGATAGTTCAAGTCTTCGGTAGAACCCTCCAGTTAGGGAGACACGTATCAATCGAGTGGAGTGAAGGTGTAATTCTGAAAAACTCTTGGAGTAAACCTATAAAGATAGAGAAGCTCGTATCGGGAGATCAGGAAATAACGGTAGGTAAGGTCCTATTTCCAGGGGAAAGAGTAACGGTAAATGGAGCCCCTAGGTCCTTCACCCTTTACTATGAAATATCCCTTGAATCCGATGTGGTGTGGCCAAGGAAAAAAGCTTCAGTAGTCGGTCTTGGTGACTACCCGCCAAGCATCTTAAGCTCGATCCTAAGGGATCTAAGCATAAATAACCTTAAGAAAATGATATAAATTAGAGATCCAAGAAGATGCCAGGGTCATTTACTAGCGGGAAAGCTAAATAAACCTAGAATGTGACCAGCAATTCCTTAAAGCCAAATTCTATCTATTATTTACCTTCTACATCATAATAGAGACGAGATCCTCCCTCTAATGCCTCAACTCCAACCAACCTTATCTTTCCTACCTCTGATGTCCTAGATACATGTGTTCCAGAGCATGGAATCGCATTAATGCCCTTGATCTCGACTATCCTGTAAACAAATGCCTTAGGAAGCCTCCCTAGGTTAGGAGCCCCATATATACTACTAAGAAGGTCCTCAGGACTTACTTTCCTTATTAAAACCTCCCTATCATCTAGGATCTCATTGGCTAATTTCTCTATTAGCTCAAGTTTATCTTCGCCTATTTCAGCTTTATACTCAACATAAGCTCGAGGAGGTCCATGTGACGCTCCCATGGTATCAATTCGTTCTCCAATTATGTCCGATACCGCTCTGTCTATCACATGGCCTGCCGTGTGAAGCCTCATTATCAAGTACCTCCTCTCCCAATTCAGCTTCTGCCTTACAACTAATCCCTCTCTAGGCTCTCCTTCCAAGGACTTCCCATAGAGCACAATGACTCCTTCGCTCTCTAAAGCTTTCTTTACCTCGAACTCGAATCCCGAAGCTGAGAGCATTCCCGTATCACTGGGCTGACCTCCCCCAAGTGGATGAAATATCGACGAATCTAGGACTATGTAGTAGCGAGTTCCCTTCTCCCTAACTACCCTCAATATCTTGGAATCCGCTTCCCTCAAGTATGAATCTTTAAGATATAGTCTATTAGTTCTTGGGAGGTCAGATGCAATATCATCTATCCTCATCCCGATATTTACTTGGACGGAGTTAAAAATGCGCTTCTCTCACCTTCATCATCACTACCGCAATCGTGTCATAGGGATGGCCTGGTGGGTAAAAATGAAGGAAAATAACTAAAATTGGATGCGGAGGCAGGAAAATCCTATCTGGCTGTATGATAAAAGTTACCGTTATTATTCTTGTTCATTCCTAATTTACAAGAACCCTTGGGCTCTCAACATCCTCTTCAGATCTTTCCTTACCTTAAATGGTAACTGCTGACGCATTCATGTTTACTCATTCAGGAATATTTAGGGTTTACCATATGTAGACCCATCGCAGGTCGGTTTAGAGAAAGTCGAACACTCCCTCCTTTACTCACCAAGTTCCACCTAATTGCACGCAAGTTTTATTGAGGTTATATTACCACAGGTCTTTGTACCTTTTATCCATAAGCTTATATGGCTCTATTTTATTCTATGAGGATATTAACAAGGGCCAAAATCGACGGGAAGCTGGAGTTGAAGTTTAGAGAGCTCGCTATGCAGAGGTTTGGGTATTGTAAGGGTTCTCTTAGCAGAGTTATTGAAGAAACCATCCTGAGATGGATAGTGCTTGCTAGATATGATGACCTCACCGCTGGGAGCGATTTCATTGGTGCTATTGATAGTGTGCTCCCCATACTAGATATCTATTTTTTATCTTTATTCAGTGTATCAAGCGGATCATTTCATGTAACGACCTTCTCCTTGTGAACTAGTGAAATGGGAATCTCTGACAGTAGTTTCACGCGTATGTTATATTTTTATTTGATAAAAGTACAGCCGAGGCTGTAAGAGGAATGAAGGCCTTAGTCGTTCATAACAGCTTGAACAGTATTGGCGGAGGAGAACGGGTAGTTTGGGTGTTATTTCAGCCCTCAAGGAGCATGGCCCTCAATCTCAGTAACTCCAACCTAATCGAGTCTAGCTTCTCGAGTAAGAGCTTAAACTGGTCCTCTGTTATTGTAGCATTCATCTTTCTCCCCTGATATCGGCGCTAACTCAAATTTAATCACACTCTATCATTAGGGCATTGCCCTAATGAAATATCGGATGTAAGCATTCACGTATCCCAAGGGTATCCCAAAGCCAACGGCGACTTACCATGTTACGGCTATTTAGACAACCTCTACAGAATATCTCTCCCTCACCGACTCGCTCCCTCATCAACTTATCCCTTGAATTGCTCCTTCCTTTGGGTTTGGGAAGGCCCAAGAAATCACTTGTATTCGATCATCTCCTTGATCCTAGCAAAGTACCACTCAGCCTCCTCCTCGTTAGCTAGGTGGAACTCAAAGGGATGATACACTGGCAGGCCAGAGAGCTCCTCTATCCTCCTCTTTAATTTAGCCCTCTCGA
>JAOZGJ010000036.1 GCA_027491785.1 Thermoproteota archaeon
GGAAGGGATCAAATCCGCATGAAGAATGAAAATTTCATGAAGATGGCCACTTCCTCCTGTGCCACTTGGTGAACGCTAGATACAGTAGAACTGCTACTAAAACACCCAACACAAGCGCCCAATATGGCGACGTCGTATTCCTCTGAAGGGGGTGCTCTATAGATATACCGGCAGAAGCTACTTGGAAACCATAGCTCAGGACGATTACAGAGTAATTCCCCGGATCAACTCCCTTAAACACGATCACCTGACTTGCCTTCGGTTCTAACGTTAGGGAGCTGCGATCCACCTCCTCTCCCCCCTTCCTCAGTAGGACAGCCTCGAAGTTACCGATCACCTCTCCCACATTCGTTATATTCGCCTCTATTATCCCGTTCTCTCCCCTAACAGATAGGGAGACTGGAATAGGTTTCACAGCGAAGGAAATGGAGTAGACGTTATTCGATTTATCCAAATCAATGGCATCGATTGGGTAGACCAGTGCGGTTAGAGTATGATTCCCAACGCTCATGTCGACCGTTGGTACTGTAAGTTCTACAGTTCTGTCCGTCTTTGGAGGTATGGACTCCAGAATCTGCGAATTGACCACTTCATCGTCAACCTGCGTGGTAATATTCACTCTTGATGGGGAGAGCCCCCTATTATATATCCTAATTTTTCCCCTCACCGTTTCTCCCCTGAAAGCTCTGCTTGGAATGGAAAGCTCCTCTATCTCCATATCGCATGACGGCTTTACCTCAACGGATATCGATGCTTGGCTGTAAGATTGTCCTTCCTTCGTTATAATAGCCTTTATCTCCTCTAAACCAACGATTTTTGGAGTATATGGGAACTCCGCTAAGGAAATGGACTTAGGAAGCACATACACGCCTTTAGAGCCGACTTCCGTATCATTGATGAAGAGTCTCACCTTGAGGTTCAAAGGCTCATCTGAAGGATTAGGCACATGCACCTTCACATAATACTCCTTTCCCTGAATCATTTCCCTTTCGACCTCCATGAACGCATTAACGAAGGGTATTATAGAGAACTTCAGAGCGTAGGAGTTGTCCTCAGGCCTAGGATCTTCGTAATTTCTCGCCTTAATGGAGACCTTGAGGTCGTGGATGCCCACAGTAAGGTTTGATGTCTTCACCTTAGTCGTAATGGTCGTATAACCTCCTGCCGGTATGGGTATCGAACCTTTGGAGAGGTTACCTATATCCCACAGCTCAATTACCTTCAATTTTTCATCTACATAGACCCTAACCTCAACTACTCCGGAGAATAGCCTACGTTCGTGGTTTCTAACGTATATAGATAGGTATAGGGGCTCGCCTTGCTGGACCTCCCCGTTTATGGGGAATACCTTGACTGTATCTATTCCTAGGTCCCATTGACTTTGGGACATTACAGGAAGCATATTGAGGGACAAAGCTACTAAGAGAATGATTAATCCCTTTCTCCGCACTTTCATCTCCTCTTACTCTCAAGACTCCTTAAATATCTTTTCTCGCTCTTAGCCTATGCACTTAACTGCAACCAACATGGTTATGTTTATCTCAGCATCACTGTAAACTGGTGGTCAGATGGGTACCGAACTCCTCTATATGGATGACAGCTACCTCAGGGAATTCGATGCCATAGTCTCAGGTGTAAAACAGGATGAGATTTCTCTCAATAGGACAGCCTTTTATCCGCAAGGAGGCGGACTTCCCAGCGATACTGGAATCATTAGGAAAGGTAATGAGGAGTACAAGGTAGTTGATGTTAGGAAAGAGGGTGGCACGGTCTGGCACAAGGTTCCAGGGCACTCTCTCACGGAGGGAGATGAGATCAGGGGAATAATAGAATGGGATAGGAGGTACAGGGTCATGAGGATGCACACGGCACTTCATGCCCTTATAGCCATAATGAATGAGAAATATGGCGTTCTCGTTACCGGAAATAAGATCTCTCCGGAGAGAAGTAGGGTAGACGTTAACTTGGAGAAGCCCAATAAGGAACTAGTCAGGGAGGCCATAGAGGAGACGAATCGAATATTGTCCAAGGGACTTCCCGTAAAGATATACCACCTCCCAAGGGAAGAGGCCATGAAGATTCCGGGCATAGTGAAGCTAGCTAATGCCCTGCCCCCAAGCGTAGATAGGTTGAGGATAGTTGAAATAGAAGGAGTCGATATACAGGCAGATGGAGGGCCGCATGTTGCTAACACGAAGGAAGTCGGGAAAATAATATTCCTAAAGCTGGAGAATAAAGGAAGAAATAACAGGAGAATTCACTTCACTCTCGAACCATGATAACGACAAAAGCATCAAAACACTTATCGCTGGGGAAGGTTGAGCCCCTCCCATGAAACTGTTGGATAAAATATTATCCCTCGTGAGGGGAAGAAGGGCTCCTGAAGTCGACCTCGAAAAGGTTATGGAGAAATCTCTAAAGGGAAAAAGCCTCAGTTTTGAGGAGACAATGGCCTTCCTTAACCCCTTAGAGGGAAGATTATCTAAAGAACCTCAACTGGTTAAGGTAGATGGCAAGGTAGTATTTGTTGGCGATACCCATGGAGATTTTGAGTCATCTAAGCAAGTATTTGAGAAATTTCCAACAGAGGAGTACACGATCATATTCCTAGGAGACTACGTCGATAGAGGGAAGCAACAACTTGAAAATGTGAACTTCCTACTGGCCAAGTACCTCCAATCCAAGGGCAAAGTCATCCTCCTCAGAGGGAACCACGAGTCTCCCGTTGTGAACATCAACTATGGTTTCATGGACCTACTTTATCATACATTTAGCTCAGAGTGGCCCTTCCTATTCATAAGGTACAATGAGGTATTCGCTAACCTTCCATATGCTGCTAAAGTAGGGAGATTGCTTGCGGTGCATGGAGGCATTGCTGAGGGACTTGAGGATTTAAAGCAGATAGAGGACCTTCCGAAGAAAGATATGATTCCCAGCAATAAGATAGCGTTTCAGATCCTATGGAACGATCCATCAGATAGGGTTGAGGAGTTCGATGATAACGTCAGCAGAGGAGGGGATACTAGATATTATGGTAGGAAGGCCTTAGAGAGATTTCTTCGTAGGAATAAATTAGGGGGGTTGGTGAGGGCCCATGAGGCGTATCCCGAGGGATTCGCTTGGCTCTTTAAGGGCAGGACTGGCATAGAAGGCATGGATCATATACTCTTATCTATATTCACCTGCAGGTATTATGGAATACCTCCCACAGTGGCGGTATTCGATGGTAGCAGGATGGAGGTCATGAGGCTATGAGCGAGAAATATGCAGCTTTCTTACTCCTATTCATCCTCTTACCACTGAATGCAGCCTTAGCTCTCCCCAAGAAAGGAACGGAGGCTCCAAATTTCCTAGTACCGACCTATGGAGGAGGCTCTGCTTCCCTCTCTAGACTGAAGGGCAAGGTTGTTGTACTGATGTTCGCAGCTGAATGGTGTCCTCACTGCAGGAGGGAGATTCCAGCGCTTTCATCTGCTTGGAAGGATATGGGGTTAGAGACAGATGACGTTATTGGGATTGTTATGATGGTATCGAGCCATGAGGATAAAGCAGTTAATTTCTTTAAGGTGGCCAATCCTCCATCGAACTGGAAGCTTGTGACAGATGCTAATTACGTGGCTGAAAAGTACGGGGTCAGCGGGGTTCCTACTACAATAATTATCGATAAAAATGGGACTGTGGCCGATGTACAGGTAGGAGAAGTACCTCCAAGTAGCGTTCTGAGAACAGTAGCTCTTCTCGCAGGTATCTCACCTCCTAAGGTTAATAATACCCAAACAAAGCTGACTAGCACTTATACTGCTTCATCTGCATCAGCATCTGCACCTGAAACTTCTACCTCTAAGGAGCAGAGCAATAAGGTGAGGGTAAGCCTAGGAGTCGTAATACTAATAGTCCTAGCCATAGTCGTCCTTCTGGTATTCGGCTTATGGTACTTCAAAACATTGAAGGAACACGAAGCTAAAAAAGCGAAGAAAAAGAAGCATAAGAAAGGCAAATGAGAGGGCTTGATCCTGAATATGATACCAAAGTCATAAGCTACATGCTAGTTATGACATTCATAGTTGCAATAATCCCCGTATTTTATCTAAGGGCCCTAGTTTCGATAGCGGCTCTCTTCATAATAATAAGGCTAGAGAGGATACATGTCAAGCTGGGAAGCTTGCTTGATATAACAAAGGCTTCTCTTCTTGCTTTTGTAATGACGCTTCCCTTCCTCCTAATATCGGATGTGAGATTATCCGGAGGCATACCCTTAGGTGACCTATTTGACATAACATTATTCCAAATCTCCGTCTCTACATGGGAGGAAGTGGTCTACAGGGGACCTTTGCACGAGCTAACTCTAGTATCCCTATCGTCTTCCTCCCTTCTATTCTCTCTAATACACGCGTTCAATCCTGGATACAACGCGATGGCCTTCCTAGGTATATTCATAGCCGGCTTAGCTCTCGGCATTATAAGATACTTCTGGGGACTTCTATCGACGATCTCCTTCCACTTGACATGGAATATAGCTATCGGTCATATATGGGGATTCACTCTAAGCGGCATAAAGGAAGAGAGTATATTTATATCAATACCACACGCACCTTCCCTTCTCTCTGGCGGGTACTTTGGTCCTGAAGCTTCTATAATATCGTTTCTAGAGTTCCTCCTCATCTTCTTATTCGCCTTTCATGTAGATAGTAAAACCGGTTAGTTTAAGGGCTACCTCCTTCCCTTTTCCTTTATGTGGTTCGATCCCATATCCCTGCTATGGTGGCTATTCATCTTTTACTTGCTTATGGCGCCTCAGTTCCAGCATTGGTCCATCCAATCGGCTAGGAGGAAGGTAATGGCCTTAATTGCTAGGAAAAGGAAAAGCAGTGTCATTACTTTAATCCATAGGGAAGAGTCCATAGGACTCTTTGGGATTCCCTTCTATAGGTACATAAACATAGATGATTCAGAGAGCGTGCTGAGGGCAATAAGGGCTACTCCCTCCGATACTCCTATAGACCTGATAGTACACACCCCAGGTGGACTAGTATTGGCAGCGACTCAAATAGCTAGGGCTATTAAGAAGCATCCTGCTAAGACAACCGTGATAGTTCCCCACTATGCAATGAGCGGTGGAACCCTGATAGCTTTAGCAGCGGACGAGATAATAATGGATGAAAACGCTGTACTAGGCCCGGTAGATCCTCAATTAGGTCAGTATCCAGCTCCTTCCCTAGTGAGGGTTGTCGATAAAAAAGGGCTCGATAAGGTAGATGATCAAACACTTATACTCGCTGACGTAGCTGAGAAAGCAATAAAACAAGTCAGGGAACTAGTAGCTTGGCTCTTGGAGGACAAGTTAGGGAGGGAAAAGGCAGAAAAAGTCGCTGAGATGCTTACAGAGGGAAGATGGACGCACGATTATCCAATAACGGTTGAGGCAGCTAAGGAGCTCGGTCTACCTGTCTCCACCGATGTACCACCCGAAGTATACCAGCTCATGGACTTATTCCCACAACCACTGAAGACCAGAACCCAGAGCGTTGAGTTCTTCCCGGCAGTTCCTCGAGGTGAAAAAGGTGGTTCTAAATGATAACATCTACTACAATACAATAGTTATTTTTATTCGTCACAACTTGAATTTAGTGGTCGGTGTATGCGATGGATCCAGATGAGATAAAATCCAAAGTCCTGTATGCCCTCAGGTTCGTTACAGATCCTGAGATTCCAATAAATGTAGTAGATCTGGGCCTTATAAGGAAGCTAGAGGTTAAGGACTCTAAGGTTTACATGAAAGTCGTAATGACTGCCCCTGGTTGTCCTTATTCGGCCATGATAGTGCAGCAAGTGGAGGAGAGCATTAAAGCTGCGATACCAGAGCTAGAGGAAGTTAAAGTGGAACTTGAAGAATTTCCACCTTGGACTCCCTTTGAAATGACTGAGCAAGGGAGAGAGCAGTTTAAGAAACTATTCGGCTATGATCTGGTTGAGAGCTTTCTCAAGAGATATGGTAGTGTCGAGAACTACTACGAGTTGGTTAAGAGGTACTATGGGATAGAGGAAGGGGAGTCATCGAAGAATTAAGTGAGATAAAAACAATTAAAAAGGATAAAATAGATCCTGAAACTCATACTGCTCATTATTTTTAGTTGACTTAAGAGATCGATGAGCTGTAACATTCAAGCTAATGGAAGGGCCTTCCGGTATCGGACGTGAGTATTTCATTCTTTATTATCAAATGCATGTAATTTCATTCAAGAATTAGATGATTTCATGCAATCTGATTTTTAAGTAATACCTTCCAACTAAGGAGGGGGTGTCCTCCCATTAGAGCAGCAGTTTTGGGTGCCGGACCTGTTGGTAAAGCAGTGGCATTCGATCTCTATGAGAGGGTTACAGGATCAGATCTAGTTATCCTAGATAGATGTCATGAATGCCTCAAAGAGGTAACAGGGTTAGTCAGCAAGGCTGAAGTGAAGCGCGTGGATCTGAGAGATGATGAGGATATATATAGAGTGATTAAAGACGTGGATGTGGCTGTAAATGCTCTCCCAGGCAAGTTCGGGAGATATTCGTGGCTTTCTGCAATAAGAGCAGGCGTAGATCTGGTGGATATCTCCTACTCACCGGACGATCCTACCCAGTACCATGTGCAGGCAAATGACGCGGGAGTCACCATAGTACCCGATGCTGGGGTCGCACCTGGGCTGAGCAACATGATGGCTGGCAGGGCATATGCTCAACTGGAGGAAGTGAAAGAGCTCAAGATATATGTAGGAGGTATCCCAGAGACACCAGTACCTCCCCTCGGTTACTTAGTGACTTGGAGTCCGGAAGATCTGATTGAGGAATACGTTAGGCCAGCAAGGGTCATCAATGATGGGAAAATAGTGGAGAAGCCCGCTGTTAGTGAAGTTGAGAAGATGTTAATACCGGAGGTTGGCGAGCTAGAGGCTTTCTTAACGGATGGGCTCAGAACTATGCTAAAGACGCTTAAAGGTGTGGATTTAATGGAGGAAAAAACACTTAGATGGCCTGGTCATGCTGAGAAGATAGAGCTCCTCAAAACCCTAGGATACTTGGATAAAAATACCCTCAGCCTGAACGGATCGAGCGTATCTCCCGCTGATGTGACAGCCAAACTGTTTAGAGAGAGATTGAAAGGAGATAGCAAGGACATGGTGGTCCTCAAAGTAATTGCTAAAGGAAGGTCCAGCCTAGACAATGTGGAGATAGAGTATGTAATGGTAGATAGATACGATGAATCCACGGGTTTCAGCGCGGTGGCTAGGACCACTGCCTTCGTGGCTTCAGGTATATTGAAGCTCATAACGGAAGGAGCTATCCCAGGCCCTGGAGTCATACCACCTGAAATTATAGGGATGGATGAAAGCCTGTTCTCATCCATTGCCGAATGGCTGTCTTGGAGAGGAATAAAGATAGTGGAGAGGATCACGGAGTCGAGGAGGATCCCCTCGATCCCCTCTTGATCTTCTCCTCTACAACTCTCACTTTGTACTCCATTGTGATGGGCTTATCTCTTCTATCATCTATTTTTATTACGGTAACAACCCTAGGAGCTCCCTTCAGGAAAGGAGACTCATGCATTTCCCTTACAACTCTAAATAAATCATCCAAATCCCCTTCTATTATGGTAGAGGTTGGGGTCAGCCTATACTTCAACCCACTTCTCTTCACGATCCTCAGGGCCTCAGCAACATAATCGCTCACACTCGCTCCAACTCCCAAAGGTACTACAGTTATCTCAACCATAGGCATAGGATCACCCAGTTCGAGAATGATAGTAGGTCTGGCATAAAAATATCCATTAGAGCTGGGATCCTAACTTTTTAAAAAAATCCTTATTGAGACAGACCTCAAAGTCAGATGTCTTATAGAATTTTCTTATTATAAATCGGTTCTTGTCCACTTCTGTCTCTACACTAAGTAAACCCTTCTTAGTTAATTCTTTTACATGTAAAATCAAAAGAGGCTTTGATATTCCTAGTAACTCCCTTAATTCTCTATTACTTCTCCTCTTTATGGCACATAAAGCTAAAATTTTAAGCCTTATTGGATTAGAGAAAGCCTTCATTAATGATGAGAGTTCTCCTAGCGATAAGCGATTCTTTGATTCTTTTCTCTTTTCCTTGGTGCTACCCAACTTCTAATTTCACTCCCTCATTTCCTCCTTAAGTTCTCTAATTTCTTCTCTAAGCTTTTTTATCTCTTCTAGCAGATCGCGCATTACCATGGTGAGCTCATCGCCACTAGGGGCTGTAGTACCCTGAGGTAGCAGTGGCCTTCCTGGTATTAGAAAGTTTTTGACGAAATAGAATGCAATTATGAGAATAGCGACTAATATTATTAGGAAAACGAGGATGTCAAGTAAAGGTCCCAAATCTGGACCTAATGGCGGAATGAGCGGAGGTAAGGGGTCCTCTTGCTTCATTTCTTGGGCAGCTAAAGGTTGAGGTGGATCTACATTAACTCCAGGGGGATTATTTACTGGCTGAGCTAGCTGGTTTGGCGGAGATGGAGGAGCAGCAGAGACTGCTTGGATCGCTAGTAACAGAACTATAAGCAGTATTGCATAATATATGGGTCTCATAACTCTTACCCGGATAAGAGATTTATTACCTATAATATAAAGTTATCGTTATTGCTTAAGGAATACCTTAAATCATCTGATATCGGACTTGTTATTATATGATGGATGAGATTCAGAGGATCTATGACGAGATAGCTGAGAAGTTCAATCATACCAGAGGTAAGCCATGGCCTGAGGTCGAACTAGTGGAAGAAGCGCCTATTCTCGACCTAGGTTGTGGTAACGGAAGGCATTCTGCCTACTTGGAGAAGAAGGGGTTCGAGGTTATCTGCGCCGATATATCCCTAGGCATGCTGAAGGTAGCAGCGAGGAGGTTTAGAGGAGAGAGGGTACAATGTAATGCTGTAAATCTTCCCTTCAGAGATGAATCCTTCTCTACAGTACTCTATGTAGCTACATTGCATCATCTCCCATCCAAGGAGCTTAGATTAAGATCGCTTAAGGAAACTAGGAGAGTCCTAAAGGAGGGTGGTAAGCTGATAGTATCAGCTTGGGCACTGTTTCAACCTAGGTTCTTCAAAAAGCTACCTCTCATCTTGCTGAATCCTGTCAGGAGGAGGGAGTTTGGTGATCTTTACGTTCCCTGGAGAACTAGGGAGAAGCTCTATCATCGCTACTATCATCTCTTCACTAAGAAGGAGTTAATCGATCTCATAAGGGAAGCAGGTTTTCCTGAAATAACATACTATAAGAGGAGTTTTAAGTCCAAATGGTTCGCTGAGAATCATGTCGTTGTAGCGATTAAGTAACCTACTTTACATGATCAAATCAACGTATCTTTTACTCTATTAATTAGAGGCAGTGTACTGTAATAATGTCGATAATTCCATTACCGTAGGATTATACCTTACCTCCATTAGCTATCATGATGTATATGAATATTGAGAGATTCCATTTTCAGGTAGATCCTCTAGATAAACTGTTACCTGAGGGCATACCTAGGAATAGTATGGTAGGGATCTTCGGAGAGACAGGAACTGGTAAAAGCGTTCTTCTCAACGAAATCGCCTATAGGGCGCTTCAGAGAGGTGATACCGTCTCCTTCATATTACTTGAGGATACCCCTCTCTCTAGGATAATCAATATGGAACACTTGGGCTTCGATATAGTCCCTTATCTTGAGAAAGGGAAGCTTAGGTTCCTTGACTGCTTCTCCTATAGGTTGACTGAGAGAGGGTTCGAGTTCCCAGAACGATTTCTGGATCTAAGGGAGAGGATAAAGGGATCCGTGATAGAGGCTGAGGATCCTAGGAACGTAGATGAGATATGGTCTCACCTCGAGAGGGAGGCGAGGATGATGAGAGGGAAGGGCATGATCCTCATGGATTCCCTGACCGAGTGCCTCACAATATCGACGGATCCCGGCTCTCTTCTAGACCTTATAAAGGCATCTAAGGCTGTTGTCAGCAAATACTACTTCATCCCATTCATGTACACCTTTCACTTCGGTTTCTTCGATGAATTCAGGTACGCATTAGAAGTGGCCTCCGATGGAGTTATAGATTTGAGATTTGATCCGGATCTGATAAAGATGTATTTGGTTAAGCAGATGAGGGTTAGGAGGATGAGCGGTTCCTATCACTATCCGGGATGGATTACCTTCGAGGTGGAAAGGGGAAAGGGGCTAGTCACTGTGGAGGTGAAGAAAGGGAATGAAAAGCTCGCTAAAGGTAGCGAAAGGGGTCTTAAGAAGTAAGGGATATGAGATAATTGCTGAAAATAGTCCAATTAATATCTCTGGATTCAAAGTGAGCGATGTGGATCTATTGGCGAAGAAGGACGGAGTGCTATATGCAGTAGAGGTCAAGAGTGGAAGAATAGATGTCGGAGGCCTAAGGCAAGCCTATGTAAATGCCCTCCTCCTCAATGCCAAGCCCTTAGTTATATGTAGAGGGTTTTCTGACCAATCAGCTGAGGTACTTGCTAGAGAGCTGAGTATAGAGGTGATGGAGCTGGAAGATCTCTTCATCTCTGATCCAAGAGAGCTGAGAATATTAATTAGAGAGGAGATGAGATCTACCTTGATGGAGATCCTTCCAAGCATATTAAAGCCTCCTATTCTCGATGAAGAAGATAGAAGCGTAATCAGGGCCATAGCTAGATCTGAAAGTTTCTTGGATGCTGCTGAAAGCCTCAAGCTTGATCCTGACGAGCTGGGGAGAAAGCTGGGAGAGATGAAGAGAGAAGGTAAGATCCCGAGGTGGGTTGGAGATTACTCCCAGATCAGGGAATGGTCCTCCATGCTCGTTAAGTTCTTCGAAGATTAACTTTTTCTCTTACCTCTCCCTTTAGACTCGATGAGAAGCCTATTGATGCTACTGATAATAGTGGTGCTGATTGCTGCACTTATCATAGCATATTATGGGCATGTTGGGGAGAACCCTAGCTCTAACCCTAACCCTAACATTTCTAGCCCAGCACCTACTACTATTAGTGGTGGGAACATGGTTAGTGGAAACTTCAACTTGAAATCGGTTTTCGGGAATATGGGGGAAATACCAGTCAAATACACCTGCGATGGCAATGATATATCACCTCCGCTCAGCTGGGAAGGTCAGCCTAGTGGAGTCGTCAGCTACGTTTTGATAGTGGATGATCCAGATGCTCCTGGTAGGGTATTCACCCACTGGGTTCTCTACAACATACCTGCAAGCGTCAACTCACTACCTGAGAATATACCTAAACAGAAGGAAACTTCCTACGGTCTTCAAGGTAGGAATGACTTCGGGAGGATCGGATATGGTGGGCCCTGCCCTCCAAGGGGAAAGCCTCACAGATATTTCTTTAAACTTTACGCTCTAGATACTAAATTAAGCCTTCCCCCTGGAGCTAGTAAGAGAGAGATAGAAAATGCTATGAAGGGACATATAATAGCTCAAACTCAGCTAATTGGGCTTTATGGTAGGAGCTAATAATCACTTCTTTACTTTACTTTTTCTTTCCCTACCCTTTCCTTCCTTATTTCCCTTCTCTTATTACTATTCACCCATTTACTGATTATCTAGCAGCTATTAGGGCGAAGCTTAAAAAGAAGATTTTCACCACAGCCATAAGGAAAAGCCAAAAATCTCCCTATTATAGATGGAAAGGTTAGACATGGTAGCGCATTAGAGTCGAATCTCACCAGAGATAAGGCTTTATTTTATCGCCTCACTAGTTGGGCAAGTGATCTCTATGGATAAGATCTCTAGGGAGGACGTCATCCGTTTTTCGGACGAATATATGATGACTAACGTGGCGAGATGGTGGAAAGATGATCCTATAGTTATAGAATCAGGTAAAGGAGCTATACTCAGAGACATGAATGGGAGAGAGTACATAGACCTTCATGCCATGCACGCAGTGGCATCACAAGGATACTCCCATCCTAAGATAATAAAGGCCCTGAAGGAGCAGATGGAGAAGATATTCATTGTCGCTACTGATTTCTATAACATTCCCCAAGCCCTCCTTGCTAAAAAATTAGCTGAAATAACGCCCCCTAACCTAAAAAGAAGCTTCTTTGTGAACTCTGGGGCTGAAGCAGTAGAGACAGCCACTCTGCTTGCCAAGAGAGCGACAGGAAAACCCGGTTTCATAGCGCTCTGGCATGCTTTCCATGGTAGGACCCATATGCCGAGAACCCTAACTGGGTTCTCTAAATATAAGAAAGGAATGGGTCCATTCCCCTATGCAGTTTTCCATGTGCCTAATTACTACTGCTACAGATGCCCCCTTGGACTAGAGTATCCAAGCTGCAACCTCCAGTGCGCTAGGATGCTTGATGATGCTTTGAAGTACGGGGCACCCGAGGAAATAGCTGCCTTCATAGCGGAACCCATTCAAGGGACTGCTGGGAATATAGTGCCTCCTAAGGACTACTTTAGAGTGGTCAAGAATATACTTGACCAGTATGGGATTCTCTTCATAGATGATGAGGTTATCGCTGGATTCGGAAGAACTGGAAAGATGTTTGCAATAGAGCACTTTGGAGTTCAACCAGATATCATGACTATGGCCAAGGCCCTTGGCGGGGGATTCCCAGTATCCGCAGCTATAGCGAGTGAAGAAGTGGGCACGGCCTTCAAGCCCTTAGATCACTACTCCACCTATGGAGGCAATCCGCTTGCAATGACCGCTGCCCTTGCTGCTATTGAGGTGATAGAGGAGGAGAACCTAGTTGATAAAGCTGCAAAGAATGGCGAATACATGATTAAAAGGCTAAGGGAACTCATGGATCATCACGAGCTTATAGGAGAAGTTGATGGTAAGGGACTCCTCATAGGAATGGAGATTGTAAAGGATAGGAAAACTAAAGAGCCTGGAGTAGAAGAGACAACTAAGTTCAGGATAGAACTTAGGAAGAGAGGTGTCATAATAGGCCCACCTGGCTGGACAGGATCGAGAGTGAGGATAAATCCTCCCCTAGTTATAACTAGGGAGCAAATCGACCGCGCCATAGATGCCATGGACGATGCGCTTAAAGCGGTAGAGGGTAGGTAGACTCCAACTAACCTTCTTTTTTGATTCAATATTTGAAGCTATATGTAAAAACTCTATATAAAGCTAAAACTGGGGGTTCGCTTCGTTATTAAAAGGAATTTTTCCATCCAACCCGGATTCGAGTAGCTGAGAGTTATTATTTATTAGGAGGTAATTTGCATGATTTTTAGCTTAATTGAACGAGGTTCCTCCTCCCGAATTGTCTAACTTTATATTATAGTCTGGTATAATCAGCGAAGCACCCTTTTGGAGGTGTTATTTGTATGGATGCAAAGACATGGACTATTGGAATAATATTATTAATCATAGGACTGGTAATTGGATATTTTGCAGCAGCTCCAGGACAGGTACGTACAACTACTGTAACTAGCACGGTTCAGAGGACAGTCACGGTAACAAAAACGGCTGCAGCGACAGCACCAGCTACTACGACAACTACTGCTCCTCCTCAAGTGATTAAGGTCGGTGTCCTGCTCCCATTGTCTGGAGGATCAGCGTTCTCAGGTCAGGAAGACCTTAAGGGTATAAAACTTGCTGCCATGCACATAAACCAGAGCAAATATCCCAACATAAAGTTCAAGATAAAGTTGGTTATAGCAGATACTCAAACAAAGCCTGATGTCGGAGTTACTGAACTCAGAAGGCTTGACCAGGCAGGCGTAGTTGCGGTATTGGGATCATACAACTCCGCTGTAACATTGCCAGTAGCTAGTGAGGCTGAAAAACTCCACCTTCCATTCGTCGATCCGGAGGCAGTAAGTGATGAGATAACAGCCCATGGATGGAAATACGTATTCAGAACTTGCGCTAATGCAAGCAAATATGCCTACGATACCCTCTGGGCTATGTCCGACATAGCGAAAGCCAATGGGGTTGATATAAAATCCGTGGCCTTAATATACGAGAACTCCGAGTTCGGGGTTTCTACTGCCAATGGCATCAAGAAGTATCTGAACAAGTTCTTCCCACATGCTAAGGTAGTCCACGATGAGGGCTATCCTGCTGAGGAGATCACTAGCATGGACGACATGGTCTCCAAGCTGAAGGCTGAGAATCCAGATATCGTGTTCCACGTCGCTTATCTCAAGGACGCAGTTCTCTTTGTACAGACAATGAAGAAGTTAGGGTGGTATCCGAAGGCATATGTCGGAGCAGGGGCAGGTGGACAGACTAGGGTGGAGTTCATCCAGCAGTTAGGTAAGGACTCTAACTACGTATATACTCAGACCGAGTGGCAGCCCGATTTCCTCAACTCAAAGGCCTTAGCTAAGTGGGCTTGGATAGATAATGACTTTAAGAAGCTCTATGGGAGGTCTATGGTCGGAAGCACTGCTCTGAATTATGTAGGTACTTACGTGCTTGCAACAGCGATACAAAAGGCTCTCGACTCTGGAGCTAACCCAAGCAACCTCAAGGCATTCAGAGATGCCATAAGAGATGCCCTCGAGACCATAAAGATACCTGCTGGCGAGCTTCCTCTCATGCCTTGGGGAGTCGATCTAACAGTACCTAACCATCAGAACCCCGAGGCAGCTGTAGCTATGGCCCAAATACTTAATGAGAAATTCAGAATAGTCTGGCCTCTGAAATTCGCTCCTGTTAAGGCAGTCTTCCCAGCTCCAGGTTGGGGCTAAACCTTCATCCTTTTATTTTTCCTACCGGAAGGTGATCCCATGCTTGAGTTTAGTGCTTATGCGCAGCTCCTCATTTCATACGCTATACTGGGCGGGGTTTATGGCCTCACAGCTTTAGGGCTCTCTCTGATATGGGGCGTCATGAAGGCAGTTAACTGGGCTCACGGAGACACTCTCATGGTCGGTATGTATACAGCTTATTGGACGGTCACCCTCTTAGGCATAGATCCCTACATAGCCGCGATAGTTGCCTTCCTCCTCCTAGGGCTATTGGGAATGGGAATTCATATAATAGCTATAGAGCCCGTGATAGAGAAGCCTGGAGGTCACGAAGCCACACTTCTGACCACTCTGGGTATTTCAGTGATCTTGGAAAGCGCAGCCCTCATATTATGGTCTCCTAGTCCTAGATCTTTCCCTAATGTATACAAAAACACATATCTCCAGTTCTTCGGTATGAGAACCAGTTTAGCTGAGGCAATAGCCTTCGTCATGTCAATAGTTTCGATAATAGCTGTGGATCAGCTCCTTAAGAGAGTTAAATTTGGGAAGGCCATAAGGGCAGTCTCTCAAAATCCCATAGGAGCTAGGGTAGTGGGAATAAACGTCCCTAAGATAAGGTTATTTACATTCGGCTTAGGGGTAGCGCTAGCTGGAATGGCTGGAGTCCTTGTTGCAACTTTCTATCCTAACATAAGGCCTCTAGCCGGATATATTTGGGATATAGCCTCGTATGTCGTGGTAATATTCGCTGGTCTGGGTACTATATATGGAGTTATATTTGCAGGCCTAATAATAGGGATTACTGAGGGAATAGGCGCTATATTTCTCACTAACGCCTATAGGCAAATCCTCGTGTACATAGTATTCCTTTTGGTGCTACTGCTCAGACCTCAGGGCCTATTCGGAAGGGCATTGAGGAGGGTATGATATGAAACTCAGCAGGAAATTAGTTATAGCAGTTATATTATTCATAGTAGCTATGATACTGCCCTTTTTCACGAACGAGTTCGTCATCTCCATGTTCGTTCAAGCTTACTTTTGGGCATTCTTGGCTCTAAGCTGGGATGTGATAGGAGGATATGGTGGCCAGTTCTCCCTTGGTCATGCTGCATTCGTTGGGATAGGGGCTTATACATCAACGATCCTACTTGAAAGCTATGGGATATCTCCTTGGATAGGAATGTGGGCCGCTGGAGTATTGGCAGGACTTGCTGGCGCATTTGTAGGATTCACCTCCCTCAAATTGAGGGGTCCTTTCTTCGCCTTAGCTACTATAGCGTTCGCTGAGCTAGTCAGGCTATTCCTCCTATACTTCAAGGACGTAACTAGGGGTCCTCTAGGTATACTTATAACGCAAACTGGGCCTCAGAACATGGTGTTTGAGGAGCAATTCTATTACTACTACCTCATGTTCGCTCTAATGATAGCAGGCATAGTATTCCTCAGGTGGTTCGAGAACTCTAAATTTGGTATAGGCTTAGTTGCCCTAAGGGAGGATGAAGAGGCAGCTGAAGGGGTTGGTATAAATGTGTATAGGACTAAGATAATAGGAGCTACGATAAGCGCTTTCCTCACGGGAATAGGTGGGACTTTCTACGCTCAATGGCTCCATTACGTTAGGCCAGACGTTTTAGTCAAGTTGGATTATTCCACCCAGATAGCAGCGATAGATGTAGTTGGAGGGGCTAGTAGCCCATATGGAGGGGTTATAGGTTCTCTAATACTGGTTCCCCTATCTCTCTACCTGAACTCCATATTCGGTGGAATGATAGCTGGTTTAAGCCTCATACTCTACGGAATAGTTCTTCTAGTGGTAGTCGTACTTGTACCTGGCGGTATCTACGAACTCCTGAGGAAGAGACTAAGAAAATATATGGGAGGGGGTGGTCAAAGCGCCTAACATGCTTGAGGCTAAGGAGGTAACCAAGAGGTTCGGAGGGCTAGTGGCCCTCAACAAAGTAAGCTTGGAGATCAGAGAGCATGAACTCCTCGGCTTAATAGGACCCAATGGATCGGGCAAGACAACCCTCTTTAACGTAATTACGGGATATTACAAGCCTGAAGGAGGGAAGATATACTATAAAGGGGAGGACATAACGGGGCTCAGACCCCACGTAATAGTGAAGATGGGAATAGCAAGGACCTTTCAGATACCGAAGCCATTTGGTAGGCTAACCGTCCTAGAGAACGTCATGTCAGCTGCCATGTATGGTAGGAAGGCTGCCTCCCGGAGTGAAGCGGAGACCATAGCGATGGAATGGTTGGAATATGTAGGGCTCGATAAGAAGGCGAATGTAGAGGCTAGAACGCTAAATGTCGTCGAGAGGAAGCTCATGGAATTAGCTAGGGCTCTCTCTACTGGTCCAGATCTGCTGCTGCTCGATGAGCTTGTTGCGGGATTGAACCCATCTGAAATGATGGATACTGTGAAACTAGTGAGGAGGCTTGTGGATGAGAAGGGATTGACGATAATAATGGTTGAGCACGTGATGAAGGCTGTAATGAGCATATCAGATAGGGTATTCGTTCTTCATAGGGGAGAGAAGCTAGCAGAAGGAAAGCCAGAGGAGATAGCGAAGGATCCTAAGGTCATCGAAGCATATTTAGGGGAGCCCATTAAGGTATAGAGTAGATCAGATAATGAATGGTGGGTGGTTTTAAAATGTTGCTTGAACTGAAGAACATAAATGCCGGTTACGGGGATCTCCAAGTGCTATGGGACGTCAGCTTAGGAGTTGAGAAAGGCGAGATAGTAAGCCTCCTAGGTAGCAATGGAGCTGGCAAAACCACGACGCTTAGGGTAATATCAGGCCTTCTCAGACCTATTAGCGGCAGTATTACCTTTAATGGAGATGATATAACGAAATATCCTAGCCATAGAAGGGTTGAAATGGGCTTATCCTTGGTTCCAGAGGGAAGGCAGCTCTTCCCAGAGATGACAGTAGTCGAGAACCTTGAAATGGGTGCCTACACTCAAAGAGCAAAGGAGAAGTTCCGAGATACAATGGAATGGGTTTTCACTCTATTCCCTAAGCTTAAGGAGAGAAAGAAACAACTAGCTGGTACAATGAGTGGTGGAGAGCAGCAAATGCTTGCAATAGCGAGAGGATTGATGAGTAGGCCTGAGCTGCTGATGATGGACGAGCCTTCCATGGGATTAGCTCCAAAGCTCGTGCTTGAAATATTCGGCACGATAAAGAAGTTAAGGGATGAAGGAGTAACGATATTCTTGGTGGAGCAGAACGCTAAAGCGGCCTTGGACATTTCTGATAGGGCTTACATATTGGAAACAGGTAAGATCACATTGCATGGGCCCTCTAAGGAGCTCCTCGGTATGGATGAAGTTAGAAAAGCATATTTAGGTATCTGACTGATCTACCCTCCTTTTTATGCTCACGAGACGAGCTTTAAAAGGGTATTTATAACTTCAGCCGTTGTTGAGGATCCTCCCAAATCTGGGGTCAGTGCTAGCCTCCTATCCACTAGGTCATCGACTGCCTTCCTTAACGAGATCCCCTTTTCCCTAAGCAGCGGATCCCTCTCACCTAGCCAAATGAGCATTAGGGAGGAGGCAATCACAGCTCCCAGGGGATTCGCTATTCCCTTGCCAGCTATGTCCTCCGCAGTACCGTGGATGGGTTCGAAGGCAGCGAAATCATCTCCTATTTGAGCTGATCCACAGAGCCCTAAGCTACCAACTACTCCTGCAGCCACATCAGAGAGTATATCTCCATAGAGGTTTGGTGTGACCATGACATCGAAGGCCTTATCGACCTTAACTAGCTTGTAAGCTGCCGCATCCACTATGGCATCATCAGCTACTATATTGGGATGGCCCTCAGCTACCCTATAGAAGGACTCGAGGAAGAGCCCATCAGACACCTTGAGCACGTTTCTCTTGTGTATGGCAGTTACCCTGTTCCTCCCTTCCCTCTCAGCTAGCTTGAATGCATATTCCGAAATCCTCTCTGATTTATCCCTCGTTATGACCCTGCTAGCTACGGCTTTCTCTCCTCCTCCCTTCACCTCCTCGATGCCGGAATAGAGACCTTCGGTATTCTCCCTCACGATCACAGTATCGATTTCCCTTAATGAGATCCCTTTATAGCTCCTGAAGGGCCTTACATTCGCATAGAGATTGAACTCCCTTCTTATCCTCAGATTGACGCTGGGATAAGTCTTTCCTCTAATAGGGGTAGCTACCGGTCCCTTAAGGAGGGCATCTGCTTCTTTAATCTTCTGAATTCCATTTTCCTCCATAGGAAGACCTGTCTCATGGAAATATCTCTTTCCAGCCTTTACATACAAGAATTCAGCCTCAATCAAGCTTTCTAAGATAGAAATAGCTCCCCCTATTATCTCAGGTCCTATTCCATCTCCTTCCATGACCGCTATCTTGATCATGGCGCCCTACTCCCATGGGAACTTTCTCCATCTCCTATAGTAGCTTTCAATACCGCCCTCTCGGATTATCGCCATCAGTAGGGCAGGATAAGGTGGAAAGCCCTTCTCCAGTCCCCTAGTTAGGTTCCTAACTACTCCCTTCTCTAGGTCTATCTCCATTAGATCTCCATTCTCTGCCTCTATATCAGCTTCCACAACAGGTAGTCCAACGTTTATTGCGTTTCTATAGAAAATACGGGCGAACGACTTAGCCACTATGGCACCGATCCCAACGAGCTTGAGAAGCCTGGCCGCATGCTCCCTGCTCGAGCCATAACCGAAGTTCTTTCCAGCAACTATCACATCTCCCTCCACTACCCTTTCGCTGAATCCCCGAATCACGTCATGGAAGACGTACTTCTTCATTTCCTCCAAGGTCCTCACCTTATACTTGAGCCTCCCAGGTATGATGTGATCAGTCGTCACATCGTCTCCAAGCTTCCAAGCCCTTCCCCTTATCATGCTAAAAACCTCCTTGGATCTGTTATCTTCCCCTTAACCGCTGTAGCAGCGGCAGTTAATGGAGATGCGAGATATATTTCACTAGTTGGGTCTCCCATCCTTCCCTTGAAATTTCTAGTGGATGTGGAGAGGACAACCTCGTTCGGTCCGAGGACCCCCATATGGGCTCCTATGCAGGGACCGCATGTCGGTGGACCTATAACACATCCAGCACCCACTAGATCCCTCACTAATCCTCCCTCCAGCATTCTTATGTACACCTCCCTGGATGCAGGAGCTGCAATGCATCTCACACCTTGGCTGACCTTCCTCCCCCTCAATATGCGGAGGGCTTGCATGAAATCCTCCAACCTACCACCCGAGCATGAACCTATGAAGACCTCATTCACCCCTATACCTTCGAAGTCCTCCACGGGCCTCACCCTATCAACATTCCCCGGTAGCGATAAATTCGGCTTTATTTCCTCGGCCTTGAACTCCCTGATCTCGCGATACTCAACATCTTGATCCGGCTTTAACTCTTCTAGAGGACCTTTCACCCTTCCTTTAAGCCAGTTCAGGGTTTTCTTATCGGCAGGTACCAAGCCCACCTTGGCTCCCATCTCAACGCTCATATTGGATAGAACCATCCTCGATTCCACGCTCATCTCCTCAACAGTCGATCCCAAGAACTCCACAGCCATGTAATTAGCTCCATCACTTCCCACATTACCTATTATCTCCAGTATAACGTCCTTGGCCATTACCCAGTCCTTGAGCTTGCCATTAACTTTCACAGCCATGCTTTCCGGTATCCTGAGCCAGGTCTTCCCCTTTGCCATCGCTATCGCGGCATCTGTGCTTCCAACCCCAGTAGCGAATGCTCCAAAAGCTCCAAGCGTAACCGTATGGCTGTCAGCTCCAAGTATAACCATGCCCGGCTTGACTAGCCCTCTTTCAGGCAGCACCTGATGGCTTATACCGTTACCAACATCGAATATCCCTACTCCACTGGAGGATGCGAAATTCCTCATCTGAATATGGAGGGCCGCAGCTTCTGAGTGAGGAGCTGGAGCTGCGTGATCTATGATGAACCTAACCCTGTCAGGATCCTCTATTCCTATGCCCAAACTCTCTAGGACATCTATTGCGAGAGGAGCCGTTCCATCATGGGCATAGACTAGGTCTACATCTAAAGCTATGTACTCCCCAGGATGCACCTCCTTACCAGCCTTTCCAGAGAGAATCTTCTCTGCTAATGTCATTCCCATATCCTGACACCATCTACGAGCTCTGGAACGTATTTCCTAAGTATGGAGAGTATCTCCTCATCACTGAGCGGCTCTGTTCTTCCATCCTTGAAATGCTCGAGCACATCCCTATAAGCTGCATCTAGTCTAGGATCTCCCTTCAAACTGGACCAATCCTTTATTCCGACTCTCTTGACTAACCAGTATATGAGACCAGCTCTTCCTGAGTATGGAGTTATCTCGACAGTGTATGGTAGTCCAAGCACGTCCTCCGGATTAAATGGGAGGTATATGGCTGGATTCTTCAAGAGGCCATCTATGTGTATCCCGGCCTTAGTTCTGAAGGCGTTTCCCCCCAATAGCGGGTAGAATTCCGGTACATGGAATCCCATCTTAATGAAGAGATCTCTAGCTTCCTTCAGGGCCCTTAAGTTCAGTGGAGAGTTATCCACCAGCTGCGCATGAAATACTGCCATCGCTTCCAGCGGGCAGTTCCCAGCTCTTTCCCCTATTCCTAGAAGGGTGCAATTGGATAGAGATGCTCCATAAACCCAAGCGGCTAGGTGATTGGCGACCACCAAGTGGAAATCGTTATGTCCATGGAATTCCAACTGATCGCTCTCAAGCCCCAGATCGTCCAGAAGGAGCCTTATTAACCTAGGTATGCTCCTGGGAAGGGGAGCCTCGATGAAGGGAAGGCCCATGCCTAGGGTATCAGAGAGCTTGAATCCCACCTTTACACCGTACTTTCTGGAAAGCTTGAGCACCTTATCGAGAAATGGGAGGAGGAACCCATAGATATCGCTTCTGGTTATGTCCTCCATCGCTATCTTTAGCTTAAGTCCCATCTTCAAACCTTCCTCTATGGCCCTAAGGTACTTCTCTTGGGCAGTTGCCCTATCCATCCCGAGCTTGTGGTATATGTGGAAGTCCGATATAGATGTCAGGACTATCGTGGTATCGAGCTTGCATTCCTTTACGAGCCTTAAATCACTTACCTTGGCTCTGACCCATCCTATGGGCTTGGGATACGAGTCCCTTTCCCTTATCTCAGAGATCACCTTCCTATCCTTTGAGGTGTATGGGAAGAGCTCTATGTCCCTCAGGGTGCCGCTGTTGTTATCCAAGTCAACGAGCACGTCATAGATCTCCAGAGCCTCCTCTACCCTGAAAGGCCTACTTCCCTGCTGACCATCTCTCAAGGTCGTATCCGTTAAGATGAGCTCGTGATCAGGGGGTCTTCTCCCGAACCTAGGCACACCTATCTCCGGAAAGAACCAATTTCCATCTCCTTCCATAAGCATCACCACATCGCACTTGCTTTATCGATGAATTATTTATATGTTCCTTTTATCGTTAGATAATATACGAAAATCGAACCAATCGATATTAGCCCTACACCGTAAACTCATTCGACGAATTACGTCAATGCTGAATACGAACTTAAAAAGTTTTCGCTCAGGATAGGTAATATATCCAATGATGGAAACTAGGAGATTCGTAAAAATTAGTAAAAATTAATTATGGAAATCATCCGGCCTCAGCAGGAGCTGTAGCTGCTCCTCCCACTTGACTACCTCTCCTGAAGAGGGACAATATAGCTACTACGAGAATGGCCACCAGCAGGATGAATATACCTCCTAATACTACTGGCGATGCTATGGCTTGGCTAGAAGGCACCTGAGTTATGGTAACTGTCTGAAGGGCACTAATCGTTTTAGTAATCGTTACGACCTCCGGCCTCTTAGTGGTGGCGATGCTGGTGCTAGTTATGGTCGGGGCCTTAACCCTTACTAGGAGAGAGGATATAGCTACAGTCCCTCCTCCTGAAGCAGAGATAGTCACCTTGTAATCCCCAGGTTTTGCTCCTTTGAGACTCATGTTGAGCAAGCCCAGCTCGCCCGGTTTCAGCTTTGGGGTGATGGAATAGGATATCCCGCTCGGCATACCTATCACACTTAGAGATGCCTCTACCGAGCTAGTTGAATTCAGATAGATAGCTATCTCAGCTTTAGGATTATCTCTTGAAAGGATTACCTCTCTCGGAGTTATTGATAAGGATAGATTTGTTATAGGTTTCTCGACGTATACTAGAATACTCCTACTCTTAATCAGGGTGTCCCCTCTGTAAAGGTCCACAGATATACCATAAGTCCCAAGGATCGCGTTTTTAGGGATAGTGACCCAGAAGTCCAGATACTTCGTTTCCTCTAGCTTGGTGGGGTAGCGCGAGATGTACCAGCCTAAAGGCCCGGATACCTTTAGAGTCAACGGTTCCGGGCTTTTCCCACCAGGTATCCCGACCGTGACCCTGAAATAGAAAGTCCCGCCTGGCTCAGACTTGACCATTATCGGGTATACTATTAGGTTTATCTCCTCCGGCTTTGGAGCTTCTTTAACGGTTAGCGAAGCATAAGCCCTACTACAGGCGCCATTGCTGCATCCTTCCACTACTATGCTGTAGTTCCCCGGTGACATGCTCGTAGTATCTACTCTCAGCTGCGATGTATAGGTGTAGCAGGGTATGGCCGGGCAGGAACAGGAAACGGCTCCAGGACACATGGGATTTGGATTGAATGTATAGGAGACGCAAGAGGGACATAGAAGTCTGAGATATATTGGAGAAGAGAAACCATTGTAAGGCGAAGCCTGAACGGTGAAAAGGGCCTTTTCCCCTTTAAAGACCGACTGATGGGTCGGTGAGATCGATAGGGTGAATTCGGGCGATGGTGGGAGGACCTCAAGGGTAACATCAACGTAAACGCTTTGGGATGTGGAAGGATCCCTCCCCCTGATGGTTATCGTGTAGACACCAGGTGGTGTGTAAACAGACGTCCTCACAGTCATCACGGAATCCGTGTCCCCAGTAGGGTTGAGCGGGTTATCAGAGAATGTTATGGAGGTGGAGGGAGGTTCAAAGAAGGCTGTGAGGTATACATCGTTTGAGAATCCGGGCGTAAGCACATTCAAGCTTATGTGAAAGTAGGCAGATTCCCCTGCCCTCACCTTCACATAGGTGGGAGTAACGCTCAGGTCGAAGTCGGCAGCATTCGTTGACACTAAAATGCCAGGTAAAAACAGGAGCATCAGAAGTAAGAACCAGAATCTTTGGCGGATCATTTCTCCCTCTAGTTCAGAGGGAAAAGCTCATAAAGTTTTAAGGGCTTACTGCCATTCCAAGTTATAACATTTGACGAACTTAGACTACACGTAAAGGTATGCCCTATATTCTGCATCGCTGGGCCAAGAGCCAACATCTGAAGCTTCCTTCCTCTTCAAGCTAAGGTAGGATTCCAGAGAGGCCTCATCGAATATATCTCTTAAGTAGGAGTTATCCGATTCCAACGCATCTAAGGCCTCATGAAGGCTTCTCGGGAGTCTCTTAACATCCGGGTTCGCTGAATAAACGTTTTCATCGAATGGATCTCCAGGATCTATCTTCCTTCTTATCCCGTCTAGTCCCGCGGAAAATGAGGCAGAGAACGAGAGGTAGGGATTACAGCTCGGATCTGGGACCCTAAACTCTATCCTCTTCGAGTCCCTTACGCCCTTCCTATATACAGGAACTCTCACAGCGGCGCTCCTATTTGCTCTTCCCCATACCGCGTATATTGGTGCCTCATATCCGGGTACTAACCTCTTGTAGCTGTTTACGGTGGGGGCAACTATTGCGGATAGGGAGGCTATGTGATCCAGTATCCCCCCTATAAAGTATCTGCCTTCCTGACTCAGCTCGGCGTAGCTGTCACTTGCATCATAGAAAACATTTCCTTCGGAATTCCATAAGCTCATATGAATATGCATTCCGTTTCCATTATCTCCCGGTACAGGCTTGGGCATGAACGTTGCTATAAATCCCATCTCGCTAGCTACGACCTTAACAACCTTCTTGAGCCTCATCACGTTATCTGCCTCTCTCAATATGGATGATGCCTTTATTGAGACCTCAGATTGACCTACACCAACCTCATGGTGGGTTACCTCTGGGCTCAAGCCTAACCCGGTAAGCTCATCCAATATCCTGAGCTTCAGCTCGTGTAAAGGATCGGACGGAGGGGAGAAATGGTAGTTTATCTTAGGCACACTTCCAAGCGTTGAAACAGGCTTCAAGTCATTGGTCAATACAGTGAACTCCATTTCCGGCCCGACAAAGCCTCTCATTCCTTCCCCTCTCAACACCTCCTCCATCTTAGCTGCTATGAACCTAGGATCCTTCGGGGATCTTTTGCCACCGAATGGCTCCCATATCTCACAGAGGAGGGAGAGAACTCCATCCCTTATTACGGCGGTATCCGGATCAGGGATTAGGAGGGCATCGCTCCACTGTATCTCAGAGAGCCCAACGCTACTGGCATCGAATGCTCCGCTTCTCCTCGATTTAAACGTATTGAAAGAGAGGATCTCCCTTCTTAAGGTACCGAAGAGATCCACGTACTCTAGCTCTACGAATCTAACTCCCTTTGATTCAGCCTCCCTCAGCACATCATCGATTGTTGGCATAAGTAATGGAAATGCGCGGATATAAATCTCTTACTGGAGAAAACGATGAAAAGAAAATAAAAACCGATTATAAGGCTTAAAAAAGGAAAATAGACCGTATTATCCGTTAGAATTAGATGACCAAGTATAGCGTAATGTATAAGTCAATGCTACATTGATTTCAATAGTTTCAGGTCAAAAAATAAGCTAATGAGGATGAATCTCGTACTTCCTGTACGAAGCTTAAAATTTAATTTCCTCGCCTGGAAGGCTAACCTTGGGAATGAAGAAGGTAGGGGAAGCATACCTCCCTCTTCATAGAGGAAAAGCTCCACCATGGCTCTTCATTAGGATGAAAGAGCTTGCTAAGCTCTTAATGTCGACAATAGCCTCTGAATATGGGAGGAAGGGAATACTCGAGAGGCTAGCTGATCCCGTCTGGTTTCAAGCCTTGGGCTGCGCTCTGGGATATGATTGGCACTCATCTGGATTGACTACCGTCTTAACTGCTGCTTTGAAGGAGGCTCTTAATGAACTGGATCTGGGTGTGATGATAGCTGGAGGAAAGGGAAAGTCAGCCCTTAGGACTCCGGAAGAGATAGAAAAGATAGCCACGAGGTACGATATAGATGCTGCCCCTCTCATTAGAGCTAGTAAACTTTCAGCCAAAGTGGATAATGCTGCTTTGCAGGATGGTTTCAGCCTGTACCATCACTCTCTACTGATAACCGAAGAGGGGGAATGGGTCGTAATTCAACAGGGCATGAACACGCAACTGAGGATGGCTAGGAGGTACCACTGGTTGGGAAGCAAGGTTGATAGCTTCGTGATTGAGCCCCATTATGGTATAATCAGCGAGTCAAGGCCCGATATGGTACTCAATTTGGTAGCTAGGGAGAGTGAAGGTGTCAGAAGGGCCTCAGTAGATCTGATCAAGGAGGGAACAGGTAGGCTCATGAGACTCATGAATGAGTATAGGGTTCTGCGTATGCCTAGGAGGCTTGACTGGGATGCCCTCGAGAGGGCCTATCAATTGAATCCCTCTAGTTATGAGGAACTTCTTGGGATTAAAGGAATAGGAAAATCTGCGTTGAGGGCTTTAGCTCTATTAAGTGAGCTTGTTTATGGGGAAAGGGCTAGTGTGAAGGATCCAGCGAAGTACTCGTTTACATTCGGCGGAAAGGATGGGGTTCCCTTCCCAGTAGATTTGAAGCTCATGGATGAGGTCATATCCTATCTCAGGGGCAAAGATCTCCCTAGACCAATAAGGACTAATCTGAAGAACTTAGAAGAGTACTTAGTTTAATCTATCTTAGCTTAGCTTAGCTTAGGTTATGTTTATCATCCTATTATCCCCTGTTATCACCGTAATTCTTCGGTATAGTATCTAGGAGCCTTTCTTAAGAGGGGTACCATCTAAGCTTTGCTATGCTAAAGAACTTGGTATCTGCATTTTACATCATAAGGTATCCCATATCTTTGGAGGTTCTCGCTCATGAACCTAGCAAATTCCACCGCTTCATTGAGGGAATAAATCCCCTCAGGAGCTCCATTTGGGTAATATCTCCTGATCCTCTTCGAATACCTATTGGCCCTCCAAGGCCCATCCATGTCAAGATAGTATGCTCCCTCGACCACTCAATAGCTGTTCTTATCGAGTCTAATGCGTACTTTTCGTCATATATTTTTTATTTTTTCACTCCTATCCCTGGTTTAGTAGCGTCCTCTGATCTCCTACACTATCGCTGGTCTCGATTATCAGATCATAGGAGAGGAGATAGGAGGTGTTCCTGAAGTACTTAGCAATGACTACCCACCACTCAATGAAGCCCTGAATGGCCTCCGGATCTGTCGGGTTATTCCTCAACTGATCTACTGAGTAGCTAATGATGGGTATTATCCCTGCCTTCAAGCAGTTCCTTACTACTTCATCTAGTTCTAGGAGCGCGGTTTTATTGGAAACTAGGTCCTCATTTACCCTTATTCTCACATTAGAGAAGCCCCTCTTCTTGAAGAGCGATGGCACATTTACTCCCTTAGATCGCCAGTAGAAGTAGTAGTAATGCATCTTCTGAAGTTCATCCAATCGACGTTTATGCCTATCCCAGCATTCTCTGATAAAGGGGCGATATAGGATTTCCTGCTTTTGATCCGGAATTCCATGTGGCGCCGCTATGCGAGGAGTAAAGGAGGATCATCAAGATCAGTGAAAAAGCTAAGCTATGATCAGGTTAAAATGATCTTAGATAAGCCTATTTTAGAATTTCCAGTTTCCCTCGGATATAATCTTTTAGATATCCTAAACTGGTTTGGGGGGGTGATGTACCGATCACCATCCTTTCAGTGTGGGTGAGAGATACCATACAGATTTGTCCTATATTTAATCCCTAATCGGCTTTAGTCCTACTCGGACTCACATATATCACGTGGATGCCTATCTCATCTAGGAGCTTCTTGATTCTCTCATGATCCTCATCGCATGTGAGGAGTTTCGCTGGTCCACCTACCGAAGTAGCGATGAGCAAATCCATGTCTGGAATTGCTTCTCCATTAACCATGCCTCTCGCCCTTATCTCAGCAGCTCTCTTCACAGAATCCTCATCCAAGCTGTAGATCGATACCCACTTCAAGATCTCATCTAGCCACAGCCTCTCCCTTAAATCTCCATTCTTCAGCAGCAGGTAGATCGATCCCACTAGGAGCTCGTATAAGGTAAGTATGGATATGCCGATATCGCTAGCCGATTCCGATTCCTCTCTCAGGAGGTTTATGGCCCTTTTATTACCTCTTTTCAGCTCTAGGAGGAAGGAAGTATCCATGATCAACTTCATGGTTGTGCCTTCCTCGCTTTGAGTTCCTTCCTCAAAGTCTCCACTATTTCCTCCAACCTATCTGAAGGTCCGCTTCTTAACGATGATTCTATTATTCTCTCAACTCTGCCTTCAATATCCCTCCTTATTAACTCGTCTATTACATCAGAGAAGCTTCTCCTACCCTTAAGGGAAGCCAGCTTCCTGTATACGTCGTCCCTCAACGTTATCGTTTTCATATATCGTGTATTATATATTATCTCATTTAAATATTTCTCTCTACTGCGGAGGATGCTGTCAGGTCGGCATGGTCTTTTCCACGGAGGGAACTGGAAATATGGGTAAAGCATATTCCACTAGGCATATAAACGACGTATAGATAAACTAAATAGGAATATAAAATAAGATAAAATAAACTCTATTCCATGCGAATAAATTAATCAAGAAGCTGACATGCCCTCTTCCACCTAAAGCCACTCCTCCAAGCTACTCCCCTTCCTTCTCCCACCGGTATTCAATATCTCTCCCAGCTCATTGAAATCTTTCTCCAGCAGGGGCCTTAACTTCGGGTTATATAGGGCGGCAGCTGGATGCAACGTAGGTATGATCTTTCTCCTCCTTCCGAAGATCTCCACATCAAATACTTTTCCCCTGATCCTCATTATGGATCTCTCCTCCTTACCTGCGAGCTTCAGCAAAGTCAATGCACTATGCCTCCCCAAGGCAACTACGACCTCGGGATCTATTATCCTCAACTGCCTCTCTAGGAATGGGAGACATGCTGATATTTCTTCAGGTCTCGGATCCCTGTTGTTAGGTGGTCTGCACTTCACAACGTTCGTTATGAATACTTCCTCTCTAGTGAGCCCTATCTTCTCTAAAAGCTCCGTTAGCAGCTTACCTGCGGCCCCTACGAAGGGCCTTCCTTGGAGATCTTCGTTTCTACCGGGCGCCTCTCCAACGAAAACTATTCTGGCCCTAGGATTGCCCTCTCCCGGCACTGCATTTGTCCTAGTCAGATGAAGCGGGCAGCGTTTACATCTCCTTATCTCTTCTCCTATCTCATCCAAGCTCAAACTCTAACCCTTGCCACCGGAGGCATGGCCCTTTTATGCGCGCTCTTGGAATGTAGTTCCAAGATCCTATCTACGTCTTCCCCGAACATCCCCCTCACCTCTTGAACATCCATCCTGAGATCGAAAATAGCGTGAAGTATCAGGTCTATTTTACTGTAAGAGATTCCTATCTCCTCCTCAGCTTTATGCCCTTTCCATAGCTGGGGGCTGCTTGGCTTCCTAACTATGTGCTCTGGAACTCCTAGCCATTCTCCTAACCATCTAACTTGAGTCTTGTAGAGATCCCCTATGGGTAGGAAGTCAACTCCTCCGTCACCATATTTCGTGAAATAACCTATGAGAATTTCGCTCCTATCTCCAGTTCCTATAACGAGTAAGTTCCTACTATTAGCAAGGTAGTAGAGGAGGGACATCCTTATCCTGGCCCTGAGGTTTCCTATAGCTATCTTATCTTGGATGAAGAAATTCGATCTCTTATAAACCTCTACTATATCGGAGATGTCCCTGTACCAGTACCTGATTCCTAAGTTTGTCGCGACACCCTTAGCATCTCTGACATCCTCTTCCGGTGTCACGCTAGAGTCCGGCATGATCAGCCCATAAACTGAGTCCTTGCCTAGCGCTTTAACTGACAGATAAGCTACTACCGTAGAGTCAATCCCACCACTCAGCCCGACAACAACTCCATTGGTTCTAGAACCAGCTACCATGCCCCTTATGAAACCAGTAATGACTTCCGTAGCTTTCTTCCAATCCAGCTTAAGTTCCTCTAGGGAAAGCATAAAAGATCTAGAAGCTTATCTTTTTTACATTTTTCCTGTCTTCTCAGATGGTGCTTAAATTGAACTGGCTGGGGGCAATTTCGTTGGTGCTTCTGCTCTTCATCTTCCTCACTCCTTGGTGGTGGATCGAGGGTTACCTTCCTGATATGGGGTACTTTAAATATGAAGGGAATCCTTTAACATTTATCTGGTCGTCCGGGAATAGATCTTCCTTGGGATTCGCTTTAAAGACTTTTTCTCGGCTTTCAGATGAGGGACGGCTTCCTCCAGGAGCCAAGTATAGATCCGGGCTTACCAAGTTCCTCCTGATGCTTAGCACAATGATGCTGGTCTTTGGAGGGCTTTCGGCAGCATACGCTCTAGTTAGGGAGGTAACGAATCCCTACTTCTGGGCAGCAGTACTGGTGCTTCTGGCTTTAGTCTTTTATGAGCTGGGATTTCTGGTAACGGAAGCCCCAAGAACACTTTCCCTCACTTGGGATGTAGGGAAGGAGAAGGCTTGGGTTAAATGGGGGGAAGGTATGGGGAAATACCTAGATATCGCACTGATCGTCTTGCTGATATTCGCCGGGATCATTAACAGGGCCTTCTATGAATATAGACCAGGACCACCTAGACCTAGGAGGAAGACCGGGAGGTACTGGTGGTGAACCTGAAGGAGCTGGAGGATAAATTGGAGGAAGCGAGATCCTACCTCAAGGAAGACCCTAGTAGGTCCCTAAAGCTCATAAGGGAAATAGCTGAAGAATCTTTGAAGATCGCAGCTCCAGGATGGAACCCTGAGGAGGAAAGCCTAGCAGATTATTCTTCGAGGAGGAAGTACCCAGACTTCTTCCATGATATGGCTGATCGGATAGAGGGATCTTGGGAGTTCGCGAGGCAGGCGAACGAATCAGATGTCTTGGGGGCGCTTTCCTCAGCAGCATTCCTCCTGGAAGTTTTGAGGAGATTAAACTGGAATATTATGGAACGGAGGAAGTGAAGTGGATTGAGGTAGAGTAGAGCAAAATGGATGAAACGAAATGAAAAAGGACCTAGATAAATCTCACAACTTCTTCCCCTATTATCGCATATATCTCAACGAATTTCTCGAAGTTAGTTCCCTCAATTTTCTTCATTAAGATCTCCTGTATCTGGAAGGTACCGCTCGGATCCTTCATGTGGACCTCTATCCTCAGGGGCTTCTCCCTTCCCTTAAGGAGATCTACTTTCTCCACAGCTAATGCGGAGTACTTATGTATATCGTGCTTTCCCATCTTAAATGGGAGCCTTGCTCTCTCCTTTTCCATATCGCAACCGTCAGCTGTTGCCACAACTCCAGCCTCTATACTAGTTGGTCTGTATCTGCCCATGTGACACATTATGGCCTCGTAGATCATGCTTGCCACCTTAACGGATTTCTCTCTGTCCACATAAGCTTCCCTTAATATCTCTTCAATGAAAGGCCTAGCTAGGAAAACGCTTAGGAGCTCATGTTCCTCCCTATGTATCGAATTACCTATGTCGTGAAGGAAGCTCGCAACCATTACTATGAGCTTTGAATCCTCGAAGCTCCTCCAATCCTCCGTGACTACGAGCTCAGATCCCAGTATATCTAGGATCTTCAGGGAGTTTCTAGTCGTTATTAGGGCATGGGTCAGTCCATGATCGTTGAACTTGAGCCTCTGAACGAGAACTATATTAGCCATATCAAGGAGGCCCCTTATCTCGGGCTTGGTTCTCAAGTAATCATAGGCCTTCAGAAGCCTCTCTGATCCATCAAGCCTTTCAATTATTTCATTATCAAGAGATCTCTCCAAGTTGTCCATGAGATATTAGAGGAGGATCACCTTTTAAAACTCCGAGTCTCTTCGCATGGATCTCCTTATAGATCGCACGAGAACCTATTCCGCATGCATTACAGGAGTCCCAATCTCCTTAAGGCATCCTTTATCATGTCCTTCGGGGGATAGTCATGAAATTTGCCTTTCCATCTGTATATCCTACTACAAGTGGATTTGTAAACCCCTTCATCCCTGAAGTTCGGATCCACGTCGATGCCTTGGATCCTGACAGTCGGAACTCCCAGAACCCTATGTTCCTCTGCCTCCTCGTCACTAGCGAGGACCATGTCCTCTATATAATAATCCTCTATTCCGGCCTCGGAGAAAGCAGCTCTTATCTCCTCTATCACAATATCGGCAGGACACTCTGGCGTATAGTATACTTCTACCTTTATACGCTTCCTATTTTCCTCAGTCATCATGCATATTCACTCTCCTAAATTTTTATCTTTCGCTTGATTTGGATGGGGAGGAAAAAATATGGGAACTAATGGCGGAAGAGGTGGCATGTTGATAGGCATAGTACCTGCTAGGTTATCAACGAGGGTAGAAGCTCACTTAATAGATCTAGTCATTTTACTGGCGATATGCTCTCCACTTCTACTCGCAGCATCCTCGATAAGTCAGCTAGGAATCTTAGGATTTTCCCTCCTCTTCTCCTCCATCTTAATAATACTCATCCTGTACTTCACCCTTCTCGAAGGGTATTACTCCACAACGCCCGGAAAGAAACTATTTGGATTATTCGTAATTTCCCTTGATACCATGGGTGGATTACGATATTCTGAGGCATTCATAAGGAATCTAGTGAGGTTATCTGATATAGCTACAATCTACCTAGCTACCCTCATAACTAAGGGGAACAGGAGAATAGGAGACATGGTTGCCAATACCCTGGTAGTTTCTAGGGATCTGTTGAAGCTGGAGGTACCACTCGGATCCTCGGAGATAGCTAGCGATGTGAGGAAAGGGGTGATAGATGCCCTCGTTGAGAGATTGAGCGGTATGGATGTCTCATCCCTAGCCTCAGTTGAAGGTAGGTCCCTACTCTACAATAAACTGTTAGATGAAATGGGGGACGTACCAGAGGCAGTTAGGCATGCTGCAGCGTTACTTCTCTCAAATCCTAGGATTTCATCCAAGTACCTGTCTCCCGAGGATGTGGTAGAAGTCTACGAGAGGGCATCTCAACTTTGCTACCATGTGGAAAGTAGGGAGATACTGAAGCAGAGATCCGAACTGATGAAAGCGATCCTATCCATAAAAAAGAGCTCCTTGAAGTTCAGCAAGGTCTCACAGGTATTCTCGCAAACTCCCACAGAATTCAGGGAGATACTGCCATACTTCGCAATCTCTCTCCTTCTATTCTTCTCATCTCTTTACGGCGCTTACCTATGGAAGCCCAAGTGGCTTGAAACATTGCTAAAGGAGATGTTTGGTAAGAAGGTCATACCTCCATCCATAAGCCCATGGGTACTGTCGACGGTCATATTCATGAACAACTTCAGGGTGATACTGGCTACCGTTGGGATGGCGCCCCTCCTATTCATGCCCTTCTTGGTGCTCATAGCTAATGGAGCTCTTGTGGGCCTAGTCATATCCATATCTAAGATGGGAAGCATCAGAGCCTTGGGCTTCATACTCCCTCATGGGGTTCCAGAGCTTACAGCGATATTCATCGCTTCATCCATAGCCCTAATGGTTATTAAGGAGATAATTAGCCCCTCTCAACCAGATAGAGCTTCCTCTATTGGAAATATCCTAAAGGGGAAGGTAAATCTCATGATATTCTCCACGATCTTACTTATCTATGCAGCACTAATAGAGGGATTCATTACAAGGGAGCTTGGAAGCAGCACGATAAAAGCAGCTCTCTTCTCTCTAGTGGAAGCTATAGTTCTGTACTCCTATCTACTTCTTGGTTCTCACGTTCATAGGAATAGGAGGTGACTATTGAATCAAATAGATTGATTAAAATTGAATTGAAAGAAATTAATTGGCAAACATAGGTACGTAGTAAGAAAAATAGTTGTCTGTGGCGCGAGCAACGAAATACATCCTCACTGGAGCCTGGATCATCGGGGTAATGATCTGCTGAGAGAGCTACATGCTGGAAATCTGATGGAGCATTAAGGCTACTTCATCCGATGAAGGGATGGGAACAGGGAAAAAGTCTCGGATCATTTATAATCTAAGTATAATTTGCTATCGTAAGGATGCCTCCCGCAATAATCTTGGCAGCTGGAAAGGCTACGAGAATGAAACCCTATTCATCAGAGGTGCCTAAAGCCCTCTTCGAGCTCGCACCAAACCTGACAGTCCTAGATCTCACAATAAGATGGTTGAGGGAGGAGGGAATTGACGATATAATCATAGTCACTAGGCCCAGTCTCTCAAGGTTCTTCGTAGAGAGATACGGAGAATCCGTAAGGGTGATCCCTACTGATAGGGAGGAGGGATTCGGTAACCTCTATTCCATGTTCGTTGGAATGAAGGAAGTAAACTCGTCAGAATACCTAGTTCTCATGTCAGACCACATTTTTGAGCCAGAGATCCTAAGGAGAATGATTAAAAAGGGAGGAAGAAGGGCATTTACCCTTTCTCTAGATAGGAACCCTCCTTGGGATAAATTAGAGGAGGGATTAAAGGTAGTTCTGGAAGATGGCGAGATAAAAGAGGTCGGGAAGGGAGCAATACCTCATTACGGGATAGACACTGGTATATTCTACTGCTCAGGTGGGGCTCAGGAGATAGTAGAGGAAACCATAAGGGAGCTAGGCCCAACTGCGACAATAGCAGACGCTCTCAGGAGGGCCATATCTCGGCGAGAAATTTCCTATGTTGATGTAACTGGCCTTCTCTGGATGGATGTGGATACCCCGGAGGAGCTAGAAGAAGCTAGAAAAATGCTTCCTGCGATCCTCAGAAGAAGCTTGGTCAAGCCTGGCGACGGGCCTGTCTCTAGGTACCTGAATAGGCCCATATCGACTAGGATCTCCGTTCACATGTTTATGAAAGGTATATACGTGAGCCCTAACATGATTTCAGCTATAGCTTTCCTCCTCATGGTTATATCCGGTCTCATGATATGCCTGAACATAACGCTGCCAGCGGCCATCCTGATACAGTTGTCCTCTATAATAGATGGTATGGATGGAGAAATAGCCAGGCTATTCCAAACGGCCAGTAAGTTCGGAGGTCTCCTAGACTCCTTCCTAGATAGATATTCTGATCTCATCATAATAGGAGCTATGGGAACGGCGATAAGCTTCAATACCCCTTGGGAAGTGCTGATCTATGCCGTTGCATCGGGTAACGTCTTCGTGACGAGCTACGTATCCCACCTAGCTGGATGGAAATCCGAAAGTGTAGCTGGTGCTAGGGCATGGAGTCCCGCCGGAAGAGATGTCAGGCTGCTTATAGCTGCCCTTCTTACGCCATTCGGACTGTTTTGGCCCTTCATATGGTACATGGCAATAGTACCCCTGTTATTTTCCCTCTACATCCTGTCGAGGATTAGGTTTGCGAGAAAGCCTCCGGAGCTAGAAAGGAGGAAGCCCCGTCCAGAGGTCAGGGTCAAGAAAGTAAGGAGGAAGGTTACTCCTCTAGAGGCTAACTTAAAGGTTCTCATCTCCTCCTCAATAAAGCTCTTCCTGTGGATATTGATATTAAGGCTCATTTATCGCGCCTTTGCCGATATAGGTTCCATAGAGGTACTCGATATCTCGATAAAATTGTCCCTCATCTTCTACTTGGCTGAGCTCGTCGGGGTCATATACTTCGGTTATAGGATACTCTTATCAACGAAGTTCCTCTTGGATTCGCTGTCCGGCTGGCTAGCTAAGGAGATGTACTTAGTGACGGAAGTAGCTGTCAGAAGGGCTCTAGCAGATATATTTTATCTATCTCTGCTTTCTCTTCTCATATGGTTCGTTCCTAGTTACTTGAAAGCTTTCCCCCTAGGAGAAGTAGCTTCTAAGGTAATAATAACAGTGCTTCTATTTCTATTCCTGATCTTCTTCTATGATCTAGCTAAACTTTTCTATAGGAGCTTTAAGGGCTTCTTCGATAGGCAGATAGCGAGAATTGCTGAGAGGATCTCATCTATGGCGGAGGAGCATGAGGAATGATGGTCGAACCAGCAAATGCTGTTAACGAGGGAAAGGAAAGAGGAATGGAGAGAAGAAAAGAGGTTATATTGCTATCACCAGTATAACATAAGGAAGATGCTTACCCTAAAGGTCCATGATCCGGTGATAGCGAGATCTCTTGTGAGGTTCGCCCTTGAAGTCCAAAGAGCCTTCAGCGATAGGCTCGTGGCTCTCTACATAGCCAGGCATCCCTCGATCGAGATAGATGGCTACAACGCACTCATAGTGTTGAAGAACGCCAAGCCGGAGGATCAGGAACTCGCA
>JAOZGJ010000054.1 GCA_027491785.1 Thermoproteota archaeon
GTGGGTGCTGAGTTTGACCTAGAATTCAGCGTCTCTGACGATACGACCTCTGTCCTTCATGTTAAGGTGTACAGGTACTTGGAGGACTGGGTCGAGACTTGGTCGGGGGTAATGGAATCAGGGGAGGTGAGGAAGTTGCATTTGCCCTCGGCCGAGCAGGTGATGATCGAGGCTACTGACGGCACATTAATCTCTAGAGCTATAGTTAAGCTGAGAGTCGATATAAGCGCACCTATACTAGAGATATCCCCTAGAAACGGATCTACAATAGGTCCAGGAGATGTAATCACTGTGAGAATGAGGGCTCCCTACAAAGAGTATGCATTCCTCTCGGTATTCCACAGCAACGATCCTAGAGGTTCTTGGGTGAAGATGATCGACAGAAGGAGGGTTTGGAAGACAACTAAAGTGGAGATAAATGTCACATCGCTCGTTAATATGATAAGAGGGTACCATTACTTCAAGTTCGTCCTAGAAGATGCGCTAGGAAATAAGAACGTTAAGATCATGCGATATAGAATAGAAAAGGAGAACAGCACATACACAGCGAGCGAAGGTAACGTCTATCTCTCGATAATAGTTGGGGATGGGCCATTTTCAAGGGAGGTACCTATCTCGTGGAGGATTTCGGGAGTCAACGGAGCCACTCTCTTCTATGGATTTGATGGGGATTGGACGATCTTGAAAGAGGTAACTGGGAACGGTACAATGACTTGGAACGTTTCAGAACTCAGTGACGGTCTATATAAGCTGAAGCTCGAGGCAGAAAATCAAGGTAAAGTAGTAAGGGCCTTTGCTCAAGTCGAAGTGGATAACACCCCACCTTCCCTCGAGGTCAAGGCGGATAAATCGGTAGCCAAGGTAGGCGACCTAGTTAAGGTAGTAGTAACGACAGATGCCTCAAAGATCCTATGGGATCTGGATGGTGATGGGAAATTCGAGACATTAGGGCCTAATACCGCTAGGATTAAGATAGAAGAAGCGAAAAATCTCACAATTAACGTCATGGCGCTAGATGAGGCGAATAACTCCGCTGTAGCAAGCGTTTCAATAGCTGTAACAAATGAGACCATACAAAATGTATCCAGCGAGGAGAATACAAGCAGTGTAGAGGTTCAACAGGAGGAGGAAGAGAAGGGTCTCGTCATTAGAATCCCGTTAGACTTGAGCTGGCTGAGATTCGATATCTTACTACCGGCGATAGCTCTTATAGCGCTAGCACTTGTAGTAAGGGGTATTAAGAGAAGAAAGAAGAAAAGGGCTAAAGAAACTAAGAGGGTGGTGAATCCATGGCTCTCGCTATAGAAGTCAAGGACGATGCTGCTGGCTTAGGGATATTTGTAGCATATAACATGGTAGAGGGCGTTAAGGTAGGGCCCTTGGAGGACGACTCGTACCTGAGAGAGGCAGCTGAGAGAATAAGGAGCAGATATACGCTACAAAAGCTCAGGGAAGATCCTATAGTCAGGGCTTACAGGGACTTCTACTGGAGGATAGGTATAGATCCCACGAAAACTAGGCCGAGTAGCGAGGCCATGGTGAGGAGGGTATTGAGAGGGGGCTCCTTCCCGAGGATAAACAACGTAGTAGATGCAGGCAACGTGGCCAGTGCCCTAACATTAGTGCCAATAGGTCTCTACGACTTAGATAAGGTGAGAGGACCTATGACTCTGAGGCTGGCCAGGCCGGGGGAAATCTTCCACCCAATAGGGGGAGGTGAGGAGGTATTAAAGGGTGGAGAACCGGTCTTGGCCGATGAAGAGGAGGTCCTCTTCCTCTATCCTCATAGGGATTCAAGGAAGACCATGATTACCAGTTCCACAACCAATGTTGTTGTGCTAGGAGCGGGAGTCCCAGGAGTAGAGGTACCCAGAGTTAGAAAAGCCGTCAATCTGGCTGTAGAACTTATCGAGAGGTTCGCTAGTGGGCATGGCGGTGAGACGAAAGTATCTCCTTGATCGTCTCTACGATTTCCTCCGCTGTAATCCCTAGGAGTTGAGCGCCCCTAAGGGCTTTCATCACCGTAGCCCCAACTTCCTCTATCACCTTTCCTTGGAGGGAGGATTCCAATTCCTCTATCACTTTTGGAGGGAAAGCCATGAAGTCACCTGAAATGGCGATCTTGGAGATCTTGTTCTCAGTGGATTCTATCTCCACCTTGAGGGTTTTACCCTCACGAGACCTAACAGTTTTTCCCATCATCTCCTGAAGTTCCACCTCCTAGATCTATACTTCCCTTCGAGCTGTTTAGCCAGCTTCCATTCCTCTTCGGTGAGCTCGCCCTCTTCAATATCTCCTAGAAAGGAGAAACCCTCTATCATGGAGTTGAGCGCCTCATCAAAGCTAACTTTCCTGCCCAGCTCTATAGAAAGCGTTGTGACCCTCTCATATATCGATGAGATGCCCTTATCCACGAGCTTCTCCTTTGGTGCTTTAAGGACCTTCGCCAGAGTTTCTAAGTCCGTATCATACATTAAGGTACCATGCTGAAGTAGATTTCCCCCTTCTCTAGTTTGCGCACTACCCGATATCTTCTTTCCAGCTAGGAGGATATCATTAACCGGCTGGAATTCGGCTTTCAACCCGAAGGCCTCTATAGCCCTCAAAATACCTTCACAGATATACCTAATGCTATCTTGGATGTTCCTTGGAAATAGCTCGAGGGGACCGGTCACGGAATAGGTGATCTCACCATTCTCATCGTGGTAAACGGAACCTCCTCCGGTAACCCTTCTGATAACATCTACCCCAAGCCTACTAGTTTCATCCAGATTCACGGAATCACCTACTTTCTGAAAATAGCCTATAGTTACCGCACTTGGTCTAAACCTGTAAAGCCTCAAAGTAGGTACTCCAGACATTAAAAGTGCTTCATCTACTGCCATATTGAAGGCCGCATCTCCTTCAAGCCTGAGGAGCCTCCACTTAACCAAGGGAATCCCTCCCCCTTCCACCTCAATTAAGGTAAAGGAAAAAACTATACGGCCATTGGCGCCTTGGTGCGATATGATCCTATGCTACTTCCGCAGAAGATGCCATCCTAGATATCTAAGCCTGTTTATTTCTCCCCTGAGGAAGCGGGCGAAGAGCTCACCCTGCGTTAGACCATCTAATGAGCCTAGGTCTCGTCCTGTGACTAGCTCTTCGTAAGTCGGTGAGGATGCTAAGAGACCGAGCATCAGCATAAGACCCTCTCTCGGTTCTAAGACGAAAAGTCGGCCCCAAGTCCTCCCCCATAAGCCAGAAATACCACCTTTGAGACCTGCAAGTTCTAACCACCTCTCAGTTATCAGGTAACCTTCATCGGGAAATTCGCCCATTCCGGGGTAGAAGATCCCCGTCCTGAGTACATTCTCTGCGAGTATAAGATAGCCATCTTTCACCCTCTCTAGTGGTGTTATTATGTCTTCCTCGCCCAAAAATTCCTTCAATTCCTCATCTAGTGGGGCGATACTGTCCTCAAAACTAGCTGGATTGTATGTGGAATAAGCCCCGCTTTCCATACTTACTGTTACGAGGACCCTTCCTATAGAGACTAGTCTGGCTAAACCACCCCTTGTCGGCGCTAGTAGGGCCATTATCGAGCCAGGAGGCACCTCAAAGATCCCAGCCCTCTTGAGCCTCCTGTCGCTGGCCATGACCTCATCTCCTGTGAACCCCAAGAGAGTAATGGAACCGAGGACCAGAGGATCTAATCTCTTCTTACCATCCTCCTCCATAGCATCAGGTGGGAGGGAACTAAGGACTATTATGGCTTTTCCATCCTCGCTTATCTTACCACCAATTGCTTGTCCATTGGTGAAAGATAATCCTTACTCTAGGGAATAAGATACGATGAACAGGATCAATTCGCCCCCACCTTTACTAGCTCTTGGATCTTCCTTGAGTTAGCTAGGTAGGGATTTTGATACAGGAGGACAAAGCCTAAGGAAAGTAGTGTAAAGAGCATGGGACGTTAGATTCTATAACCATTATATACAAGGGATGTTTCGACTCCTGTAATGAAGGAGTACATGGAGAAGCTGTACTCTCTCCTCAATTGGCCTGAGGAACCAGGTTCGCCTAAGGCTGAAGAAAGATATAAAGAGGCTTTAAATAACTTTACAAAGGTACTAAAGCATCCATTCATAGTTCCAAAAGCTAAGAGAAGGGTAAAAATACTTGATCTCTTGGGAGGGACTGGTATTGGAGGAATTGCTCTCTCTAAGGTGATAAAAGAGAATGGGCCACCTCCAGAGCTCATTATACTGGACCTAAGGGAAAATGCCCTTAGAATGGCTAGGGAATTTGGTAAGGAAGTCTTAGGTTACGAACCCATCACGATATTGGGGGATGCCCTAGAGGTCCATCACTTCGTAGAGGATATAGACATAATCCTGATATATGGGTACTCCATGCCTCATTTTGATCCATGGCAAATGGCACTCCTCCTAGCTTCAATGTCAGATGTCTTAAAAGATGACGGGGTAATTATAGTACAGGAGATCGATAGGAGGTATATGGTATTCTATAAGGTAGGCTATAAGGAAATAATCCCCATGTTATCAGGAGAGGAGGTCATTTTAGAATTCCATGGCGGGTATAACTTGATAAGGGGGACTTTCAAGAGACATTACCACTCTACGAAAACAGGAGAGCTAATCTCCTCAGATCTATTCTTCTGGGGAATTTCAGAACTCTTAACATTCATATGGCTCTTCTTTAAGGAAGTAGATCTAATTCCAATTCCTGAGAGAGCCACCTCACACTTCTTGTTGGGACAAGGGCCGAGGAGGAAGATAAAGCCTGAAGATCTGAGGCCGCCTGGGTTCCTCTCTAGGCCCAGTGAACTTAGATAACTTATTACATCTCCTAGGGAAATGCTTTAGATTCACAGATGGATAAGAGGGACCTATTGGCCCAACATATCGAGAGACGGACTATTGAGGCAAGTTAATGCTTACTAAAACCGTTTCTCAGCCCAGCATCTTCAGTAATGGTTATATTCTTTTACCTTGGAACTAGCGATAGCGGGCACCGGGGGAGCTGGGGAAAACCCGGCTGAGAGGGCGGCTGATGTGCCGCCGACCCCTCGAACCTGATCCGGGTAATGCCGGCGTAGGGAGCGTGCCCGCGGCAGCTCCTTATGCCGACTCCCCCCTCCAGTGCCCGCTGGAGG
>JAOZGJ010000057.1 GCA_027491785.1 Thermoproteota archaeon
AAAGATCTATCCCCTCTGGGCGAGGGGATCCGATGAAGAGCTTCAACTAGCCCAAGATTTGATCAGCTCTTTTAAGGCTGGAATGAGGCTCAGCGAGATTCATGAGAGGATTGAGGAAATAGAAGAGCTATACGAGCTTATGGGGATGGACTACAAGCTCGTCAGAGGACTAACCATTTTGCTCGAGAGGGCCAGCAGATTTAAGAGGCCTATTACTGTCGTTGAGCCTGAGAGAGCGAGGGAGATAGTGTTCAGGCTTGTCAACGCTAAATATGGCGGATTTGTTCCTGAAGAACTGAGGGATTATATAATCAGCGAAGCTGCAAGGGAACTTGGTATAAAGAAGGAAGAGCTGGAGAGGAGCCTTTGGGCAGACTCAGACAAGCTACAAATACTTGTTGAGGAGCCAAATTACTCTCCCGAAGATCTCCTTAGGGAATATAATCTATCCCTCCTTCAAACGGCACTCTTCAAAGCGCTTGACCTCAAGGTAGAGACTAGAGCGCAGGGATGGGAGGTTAAGAACCTACTCAGAAATCTGAAGAGGTTCGGGCTAATGTATGCTGCTGAAAGAGGGGATGACGGAGTACTAATAGAGGTAAGTGGGCCAGCATCGATCCTCAAGATGACAACGAGATACGGTACCTCCATTGCCAAGCTAATTCCCTATATCGTGTCCATGTCTCACTGGGTAATTCAAGCGAAGATCTCCAGAAATAGGAGGGTTCTAACTCTCTTAGTGGATTCTAGATCTAGGGAGCTGTTTCCACTGGAAGGACCAGGTGAACCAGAATATGATAGCTCTCTGGAGAGGAGATTCGCATCCATAGCGGAGGCAGCTGGGTGGAGGGCCATAAGGGAGCCAGAACCATTAGTGGTGGGCAGATCCATAGTAATCCCCGACTTCCTACTGATGAAGGGAGGTGCCAAGATCTATGTGGAGGTCATGGGTTTCTGGACACCCGAATATGTGGAAAAGAAGGTGAGAAAGCTCTCCTTGCTTAAGGAACCCATGCTGATCCTAGCTAGGAAGGACCTCCTATGTTCTAGAACCGAGAAAATACCTAAGGATGTCTTTTATATGGAAGGAGGCAAGATAGATAGGGTTGCTCTCCTTAAGAGACTGGATGAACTGGAGAGAAAGCTGATTTCATCCCTTTCGAAGATCTCAGACAATGACCTCGGAGGTGTGATGGTAAATCTGAGGAAACTAGCCAGATCTAAGAATTTGACCTTAGATCAGCTAAAGGAAGCCCTTTCATTGAAACATTACGTCATATCCGGGGATTTTGCTATCAGAGATGATTTGATAGAGTCGTTTAGGGGGAGGGATATACCAAGGAAGGTGAAGGATCTCAAGTTCATGTTGAGGAGTATGAACTTACCAGAAGAGGCAGCCATTCCACTTGCCTTGGCCTTGGGACATGAGATCACTTGGCATGGCTTAGACGAGGATGAAGCGGAGATCTCCTAAGGTGGAAAGATCATCTTCCAGAGATCCTCTTTTCAACCCTCTCCTACCGTCGCCAGCCCTAACCAACATGACTGTCTGGATAAGACCTCTCGCAGATCTGCTGAGTAATCCTTTCTTTATTTTTCCTTTTCCCTTCTTTGTAGAAAGATCCGTGGAAGAAAATCACTGCCACAATTGAGGGAGGCAAATATTTTTATAGATCAATCAGGATCGAGGACGTGATGCCCTTGGAACGGACTCCATCCTACTAGTTATAGATCACCCTAGATTGGAGGAGAAACTTATTTACAAATCTCTGAGGGATAAAGGCCTCGAAGTAAGGCTCATAAATGTGATCTCCACTCCATTACCTATAGACAGGATCGATGCTCCTAAGGCGTCCCTTATAAGAACTGTTGGCATGTTCAGAGGAGCTAGAACAGCTGCTGTACTGGAATCAATGGGATCCCATGTGATAAATGGAAGCGAGACTATCCTGACATGCGGCGATAAGGTGCTTACATACTCTGCTCTCCTGAAGGCCAATGTGCCTATACCGAGAAGTTTCCTAGCTCTAGGGAAGGAAGCAGCCATAAGGGCCTACGATAAATTTGGTAAGATAGCTGTAGATAAGCCTCCATTGGGGAGTTGGGGAAGAATGGTCTCATTGGTCAGGAATCATAGTATGATGGAACAAATAGCTCTAGCCAGGGAGATCATGCCAAGCAGTTTAAGGGGACATGTCATACAGGAATACGTGGAGGTAGGAGGTAGGGATCTGAGGTGCCTCGTGCTCGGCGGTCATCTCATAGGGTGCATGGAGAGGATAGCTTCTGATGGATGGAAGAGCAATGTCGCATTGGGAGGCAAGGTTAAAGCCATAAAGGCTACCCTTTTAATAGAAGATCTCTCAATAAGAGCCGCAGAGGCTGTCAAGGGTGAGTTCGTGGCCATTGATCTGTTAGTTAATGATAATGCGTTTGTGAACGAGGTCAATGGGGTTCCAGAGTTCAAGGGCTTCATGAAGGCTACGGGTATAAATGTAGCAGAGGAGGTGACCTCTCATATTAGGGAGATGATAAGAGCATGAGTGTCGCGGTGTTCGGGGCCTCAGGTTATACTGGTGGCGAACTCCTCAGGATACTCATCACCCACCCTAACTTCAACGTAACGGTGGCGACCTCGAGGGAGTATGCGGGCAAGCCCGTCTACCTAGCCCATCCCCACCTTAAAGGTCTTCTCTCACTCAAGTTCTCATCTACTGAGGAAGCATTGAGGAAGGACTTCGATTATGCCCTCCTAGCACTGCCCCATGGCTTCTCCAAAGACATAGTACCGTCCCTTCTCGGTAGGGGTATAGGAGTGGTGGATCTAGGGGCTGATTTCAGGCTGAAAGACCCGTCCCTCTACAGGGAATGGTACGGTTGGGAGCATCCTCATCCAGATCTACTGGAAGAGGCTGTCTATGGTCTCCCAGAGCTTCATAGGGAGGAAATAAGGAGAGCAAGGCTTGTGGCTTCTCCCGGATGTAATGCAACTGCTACCATATTAGCTGCGGCTCCACTGGTCAATCTGGGTGCTAGGAAGCTCCTCTCAGATGTAAAGGTAGGGAGCAGCGAAGCTGGATCTAAACCCTCCAAGGGCTCCCATCACCCGGAGAGAAATGGAGTGATAAGGCCATACTCAGCATCCGGTCACAGGCACCAAGTTGAGGCATCTCAGGAACTATCTAACTTGGCTAAAGAGGAGGTGGATGTGAGCATAGTCCCCCACTCGGTTGGTTCCGTCAGGGGGGCCTTTGCGAGCGTTCATGCCTATATTGAAGTAGAAGAATCTGTGCTATGGAGAGCATTTGCCAAGTTCTATTCTGGGGAACCCTTCGTTAGGATCATGCAGAAGGGTACTTACCCGAACGTGAAGAACGTACTTGGGAGCAACTTCGCAGATGTCGGTTTTTCATCCGACCCATCTCTCCCTAGGGTCACAGGATTCGCTGCGATAGATAACCTGATGAAAGGGGCCGCTGGTCAGGCGGTGCAGTCCTTGAACATCATGGCTGGAGTCGAGGAGACATCAGGTCTGAAAACTCCTCCTATAAGCCCGGTATAAAAGTCATTAGTTGAGAGGTGATCGGATGATAATAGTCAAGGTGGGGGGAAGGGCCCTTCCTAACTTCAGATCGATTGCTGAAGACTTGAGGGACCATCAGCCTTTCATATTAGTGCATGGTGGAGGAGACGTCGTCACCGAATACTCTAGGAGGATGGGGATCGAGCCCCGGATCGTGACCTCCCCATCTGGTATAAGGAGCAGATACACTGATGAGAGGGAGCTTGAGGTATTTACAATGGTTCTGGCTGGCAAGGTGAATAAAGAGCTAGTCTCCAGCTTGTTGGATGTAGGTATCCCAGCTCTAGGGATCTCAGGGGTAGACGGACCTACTCTAATAGCTAAGAGGAAGAAGAGGATAATTATAATGGATAAAGGTAGAAGGAGAATCATACCTGGTGGCTATACTGGAAAAATAGAGGAGATAAGAACTGATCACCTTAACCTGCTCATTGAAGGTGGGTATAACGTCGTCATGGCCCCTCTAGCTAGGGGTAGTGAAGGGGAAATGCTAAATGTGGATGGGGACCAAGCAGCATCCAAGCTGGCCTTGGCCATTAGACCATCTCACCTAATACTCCTCTCGGATGTGGGAGGGGTCATGTGGGAGGGGAACGTGATCAGGAGATTGACTCCCGATGAGGCGAGCGATTTGGCTCCCAAGCTAGGTATGGGAATGAATCGGAAGCTCATGATGGCTGCAGAGGTGGCTAGATCAGGTATCGAAGTTGTCATATCCAGTGGCTTGGTGGACGAACCCGTTACCAATGCCTTAAAGGATGGGGGGACTACGATCTCCATTTAGCTAATATTTTTACTCATGCTTTCGAAATTCGTCCTATATAGTTCGAGAATAACGTTTATATTATGAAGTCTTCGTATAATTCGGTGCGATATTATGGAAGCGCAATGTCCCATCTGTGGATCTCCCGTAAGACTCCCAGACGACGTCATGCCTGGAGAACTAATCGAGTGTGATTCATGCGGAGCTACTTTAGAGGTTTATGAGCAGAATGGAATGTTCCTTCTCAGGGAAGCAGAGGAAATAGGAGAGGACTGGGGAGAATGAGGATAGCCCTCGTGTATGAGAGGCTAAGAGAGGAAGAGAGGCAGATAATCAGGGCAATTCAAGATTTAGGACATGAGCCAGTCCCCATCCACCTCAATTCAGGTTTCCTTTTTCTCGATGGGAAGAAACAGTTTCCAGCAGAAGTGGCCCTCATAAGGGCGGTGAGCTCGATAAAGGCGCAAGCTTCCGCATTAGCCCTTGACTCCCTAGGGGTTAAAGTAGTTAATCCTCCAGAAGTGCTCTCCACATGTGGAAATAAACTAGCGACTTCAGTCAAGCTATTTCAGGCCGGAATACCTTCTCCCAAGACTACCGTTGCATTCTCGACGGAAGGGGCATTGGAAGCCGCTGAGGAGATAGGATATCCCGTGGTCATAAAACCGGTTAATGGCAGCTGGGGAAGGCTCGTCTCCTTGGCCCAGGATAGGGAGGAACTCAGGACGATACTGGAGCATAGGGAAGCTATACCTTCCCCCTACTATAGAATACACTACGTACAGGAATTCATAAGGAAGCCAGGCAGGGACATAAGGGCCTACGGAACTGAGAGGAGGTTCTTAACTGCCATATACAGGGTCTCTGACCACTGGGTGACTAACACCGCTAGGGGAGCGAGGGCAGAGCCTGCTGAACATACGGAGGAGCTAGCTGATCTCGTGGTGAGGACAGCCAAGGCTGTTGGAGGGGGGTTCCTAGGGATAGATATAGCTGAAGATGAGGACAGGGGATTGGTGGTGATAGAGGTAAATGCCGTAACAGAATTCAAGAACGCAGCAAGGGTAACGGGCGTAGACATCGCCAAAGAGATGGTGAGGTACGCGGTGAGTCTATGATATCCCTGATTTCGTTCTATGGGAGTAGGGGAATCAAACTGGTCAGGGGAGAGGGACAGTATGTTTGGGATTCCCAAGGTAACCGCTACCTAGATGCCCACACGGGGCATGGAGCTGCTTTCCTAGGTCACAGGCCTCCAAAGGTAGTCCAAGCATTGAAGGATCAGCTGGATTCCATAATGGTGACAACCCCGAGCTTCCCCAGCGAGTCCATGGAGAAATGCCTTTCCCTCCTAAATAGAATCCTTCCATCAAATCTGACCAATGTATACTTTCAGAATAGCGGAACTGAGGCAATAGAGCTCGCATTGAAGCTTGCCTTCAAGGCCACTGGGAGGAGTGAGCTATTAGCTTTCACCAACAGCTTCCATGGTAGGACTCTGGGCTCCCTATCTGTGACCTGGAATCCCAAGTATAGGGAGGGATATTCCCTACTAGATGTGAGGTTCGGGAAGTTCAATAGCATCGACTCTGCCGACTTAGTTAGCGATAGAACCGCAGCAGTGATAGTGGAACCCATACAGGGAGAGGGTGGCGTCAAGCCCTCAACTTCCGATTTCCTCAGGGAGATAAGGAGGGCCTGCGATGAAAACGGGGCGGCGCTAATAGTGGATGAGGTTCAGAGTGGATTCGGTAGGACAGGTCGTATCTGGGCTCACTCATCTAGGGGCATAGAACCGGATATTCTGACTGCTGGCAAGAGCATAGGTGGTGGCTTTCCAGTGAGTCTGATAGCAGCGAAAGATTGGATCGTAAAAAATCTGAAGGGAGGTGAGCATGGATCTACTCACGGAGGTAATCCGTTAGCATGTGCTGCACTGTATGGCGGGATAAGAACCCTTCTCGAGGATGATGTACCATTAAAGTCCGGTAGACAGGGTGAGAAGATGCTAGGAGCTCTCAGGGAAATTGAATCTAAATTGATAAGGGAAGTAAGGGGCGAAGGCCTTATGATAGGTATTGAACTCAGGATAGATACAGGTAGCATTATAAGAGACCTCCAAAGCAAGGGTGTGCTGGCATTGAGAGCTGGAAGGAATGTACTCAGACTACTCCCTCCCTACCTGGTAACGGACGACGACGTGGATATCCTACTGAAGGAAGTGGAGAGTGCTTTGATCGATGAGCAGAGTAGGAGAGGTCTTGGTTGATCTTTTAAAGGCCTATAGCCCAACTGGGCATGAAGAAAAGGCTCGAAGTGTTCTCACAGATATAGCGGACGAACTCGGCCTTAAGGTGGAGGTAGATGACGTAGGGAATGTCCTAGCTAGGAAAGGGGATGGAGGGAATGTCTGGCTTGTGGGTCACTACGACACAGTTCCCGGGAATCTCCCTGTGAAGTGGAGTGATGGTATCATAATGGGAAGAGGAGCAGTAGATGCCAAAGGCCCCTTGTCTGCGATGCTAGTGGCAGCCTCCCTATCTAAACATCCGGTTACTGTTGCGGCTTTAGTAGGAGAGGAAGGTGATAGTAGGGGTGCTAGATATCTCCTTAAGAGGAGGTTACCCCCCTATATCGTGATAGGGGAACCCTCCAATACCACAGGAGTCACAGTAGCCTATAGGGGAGGGGCCCATCTCAGGATATTATGTAGGGGTAGGGGAGGTCACTCCTCCTCCCCGGGAGAATCGGCCATAGATAAGGTGATAGATTCCATTTTGGAGCTAAGGAAACTAGCTCTTGGCACCAGATACGAGGAACCGAGTGGTGTGGTTACCCTAATAGAGGGAGGGGAAGCCCAAAATGTCATACCCAAGAGGGCTTCGGCTACGATAGATCTGAGGGTACCACCTGGTATGAAGCCTGAGAACCTAATCAGGGAGATGGAGACTAAGCTAGCTGAGGGCTGCCATATAGAACTCGGATGGATCACTCCTCCCGTTGTGGTGAGGCCGAATGATCCTGTTCCCAGAGCGATAATAAGATCCCTTCTCAAGCTTGGAAAGAAGCCCAAGCTCCTGAGGAAATACGGATCCAGCGATATGAACCTATTGCACAGCGAAGTTAGGAGCATATCAGCCTATGGCCCCGGAGACGGTAGACTAGCCCATACCGATGAAGAAGCTGTTAGCGTAGATGAGCTTGAGCTTGCTGTCGAAGTATATAAGGGAACCCTAGATCAGCTCTCCACAATTGAACCGGTGTAGGAATACAGGATGAACTTATCCGTTTAAATCGACCGAACTCTCAGCCCTGAGAGCTCGCTGCATTATCAATGCAAGATGACCATGAGGAACGTATCTAAAAATCGGTTTAGTTGATAAGAGGAGGAAAAGAGAGGGATCCGGTGGGGCAGTTGATCGATAGTCAGGTGGTTAGGTTATCAACCCTGCTTAGGAGAAAAGTGAGTGTAAGGGAAGAATTAGCATCTAAACTGAATAGGAAGGAGAGGAAAGAGGCATTAAGGGATGGACATGCTATTAGGGAACCCAGACCATGCGGTCTGACCGTTCATCCCGGGAGGGGGTGTAGCTATGGCTGCCTCTACTGCTACATATGGGATACGGGGGTTCCAACGAAGCCTGAGCCCTATGGCTTGGACGGCCTTCAACTGACTTACGCAATAGCATCAAATCCTTACACTTTAGTTGGTGAGGATGGGACCTTCCTAGCCTTTGGCTCGATAACAGAACCCTTTCTACCTCGGATCGTGGATAAGACACTGGAATATCTGGGGAGCGTCAAGAGGTACCTGGGCAATCCATCCCAGTTCTCTACTAAGTCTCATTTGAAGGAGGATCAAGCCAAGTTTATTGCATCGATCGATCCTTCCGTAAGTGCCCTCATCACAATTCCAGTACTGAAATGGGCTGCAAAATTGGAACCGAACGCTCCTCCACCGGAGCTGAGGTTTGAGACAATACGTAACCTATTGGATGCAGGGTTGCACGTAGCTCTCTTCATGAGACCATTGATACCAGGAATATCCGAAGTTGATGGACCTGAGATCCTGAAAAGGGCAGCTCAACTTGGAGTTAAGGGAATAATATTCGGGGGCCTCAGGGTGACTAAGAATATACTGGTTAGGCTCAAGGGTATCGGTCTGTCTGGATTGGAAACTAGAATGTTAAGGGAGCCTAAGGGTCCAAGGGATCAGGTCCCCATAGATGGAAGGGTAGTAAAGGAATTGCTAGTTAACAAAGCTGAAGAACTGAATCTCAAGGTATATCCATCGGCCTGCTCTGCTAACGTATCTGCCCATCATCTCGGTTGTCGAATGTGTAGCATGGGACCTTGTGGTGGCCCAATACCGGAATACGATCCCGAGGAGGTGGAGCAGGCTTTAGCAATCCTTGGCATAGATGCCAAGGTAGTCCCTAGGGGACCTAAGATAGTTGTCTACTTGAGAAAGGTAAAGGTGAGGAACGCGAGGAAAGTGAAGTACCTAGTATCAACTGCCACAAAAAGAATGGTTGGGATAAGAAGGCTGAGGTAAGACAGAACGTAAAAAATCGATTGAAATTAAGCTTACAGCTAGCTAGATTTCTCTCCAACTACGAGCTTCTTTAAGGCCTCTACGTTCCACTGGTGAACGCTTTTCCTTCTCCTATCGATAGGTATACCTCTCAGCCTAGCTTCCTGTATGCTTATACCAGCGTCTTTGAGTTCTCCAAGGCTGAACCCCCTACCTATCCTCTTTCTCTTCTCTTTCCGGGTGGATGTCAAGACTATGGGGCTCAGGAGCCTCATACGATTTATTTTCTTGGAAACTGTAAAAATATTTCTACTTCTACACTTCTACTAAGGTCGGAAGCAAACGTTCAATAGTATCAAGCGGGCTATAATACCAGTAGGATGAAAGATAACGCATTAATTTCTAAGTTGAGGGATGTCTTGGGACTCACCGAGTACGAAGCAAAGGCGTATATGACCCTCGCTACACTAGGAGAGATGACTGTGGGGGAACTAAGCAGCA
>JAOZGJ010000006.1 GCA_027491785.1 Thermoproteota archaeon
TTCATCAGCCTAGGGCATACCTTCAGAAGAGAATACAGATCTTCCCTCCTAACAGGCATTTTCTCCGCTTTTAGTCTTTTTAATGCATAAGAAACTGCATCCTCAACCAACTGTTCCAGCTGACTTACTAGAAAGGCTTCTTGAAGGTCACCTATCATTCGCATCTTCATGTATGAATGGTCTTATAAACTTAATCAATTCTCTGCCATTACTCCAGCCAAATAAGTAAAATGATTTACATGATGAAGGCAAGATTAGATAAAGAAAGGTCCCATATGATCAGATCAGATCACGTATACGAGATCGGCTTCGTCCCCCAGCTCGGTTAACTTCCCATCCACTTCTAGAGTAATGGTATCCTTTCCTTTGCCCATGACCTTTACAGTAGATCCTATGAGGATTCCCCGATCCGCGAGCCTCAGTCTCTCATCAGGCCCAGCCCTTACCATGACCACCTTACCCATCTCCTGGATACCCAACTCGCTTAGCCTTCTCACAGGAAGTATTGCCACATCCCTATCTGCCCTCCTGGTAGGCCTCTTTCCCCACCTCAGGTAGTAATGAAATCCCTCAAGCCAGCTGGGAAGCCCGTTTGGACATCCTTCCATGAACTCTATGAATTTCAGGAGCCTCTCATAGGTCTCCTCGCTTAGGTGGTGCTCCATGCCGCATGCGTCCCTCTCAGCTATCTTAGGACTAACACCCAAGTACTTCGTGAAGAACTTGAGGAGGAGCTCGTGCCTCTCATATACCTCCCTAGCTATCCTCTCCCCCTCGGGGGTAAGCTCGATTACCCCATGCTTCTCATATATAACGAGGCCCTGATCTGCTAGGGACTTCAGCATCTGAACGGCAGTGGGCATCTTTATCCCAAGCTTCTTGGATAGATTAACGAGCCTAACCCTCTTACCACCGGAGGAGAGCTTATATATGATCTTCAGATAATCTTGGGCTCTGGAGGTTAAGGCTTTCATCCCATGAAAAGTGACGGGAAGGATATAACAACTTTGCCCAGAAAGTCCATTGCCCTCAAGGCAAGGCAGGACAAGGATGAAATTCGATAGAACGGAACATGGTGGGTAAATTGCCCGCGTGATGCTTCCATCTCGGACTAAAGTCAAACGGAAGGACATAAGCCTTTGGAAGCCTTCTAAAATATGATAGGAACAGGGTATAATCCTTAGAGAGAGTTCTCCTTTTCTAAACGGGGAACTATCTCCGAGATTCCCGTGACAGTAGCTTACATCCATAGAATCTGCTTTCTTGCTTATCATTTCAGCCTCCTTCGATTAACTTAGCGCTTCAGCCATATCAGATAATAGCCCTCATGGGCCTTAGCTCCCTCTTAAGGGGATCCAGCATCAGCCCGAATATCTCCAAAGTAACTGTTCCGATAAGGTTCTCATCGCCCTCCTCCCCCAGCAGGACGGGTGATGTGTACTCACCATATGGAGTAATCTCTATGACGGCTTCGGAGAGATATCTAGTTATAGTAGTTCCATCCGCTAGAATAAGCTCTACCTTTCTTTTAGGCCTCAATTCTAGGAACTCCCATACTTTCTTCTCAAGAACCGTGTAGGTGGCTCCTGAATCAACTAGGAACTTGACCTCAGCTCTTTTATCTCCATGCTTCACAACAGCATCTATGTAGATCAGGCCCACGATAAATCCCAACTAAGAGGGAAGGCCCGTAATTTAAGGCTTCCCTTGATCAGCTTCAAATTACTTTATTACACGACTTCTAGCATCAAGAGTGATGAGAAAGCGAAATTTAGTAATCTAGAGAGGTTCTATATAAAGCAGATCGTACCTTGACCAACCAAAAGTAATGGAGCGATCAGCCGGTTCAATTTCTTGGTTTAAAAATCGAATCGAAGCAACTCCCAACTTGGCGACCTATTCGGGCCCTTTAATTGCGTAATGGAGAAAGATACCGGAGCCAGATCGCGCGGTTCCATCTCAGACTAGGTTGAAGCAAGAGAACAGCCTATTAGAGACCCTGCGTTGAAACACGCCTCTTAGGCATTATGATCACCCTAGTGAAACTAGCTACCTCAATTCCGTCTTGGTTCCTAACAATGGTCCTAAGCTTGACTATTCCGTATCCCTTCCTAGATCTGGAAGATCTCTTCTCTACGACCTCTGCTTCTGCATATAAGGTGTCTCCCGGAAAGACTGGGTGAATGAACCTAACATCCTCTAGCCCCAGCATTATACCTCCCATCTTCGTGGTGAACTCTGTGGTAAGGCCCACGCCTATTGCTAGGGTCAGGATACCGTTTACCACGAGGCGCCCATTAAAGGGCTCTTCAGTCAGATTTTTCCTAGTATAATCGATATTGAAGTGTATCGGATTCATATTGTTGGTCA
>JAOZGJ010000066.1 GCA_027491785.1 Thermoproteota archaeon
TTGGGTAACGTCATTAGTGCAAGAGAAAGTGGAATAGTTAGACTCCTCTACAATAAGAGGAATGGTCACATACCAAACATTTCCATTTCTCCTTTGTTGGTTGTGGCATTTTTCCACTATCTATTATATCTCTTACCTTATTTATGGTCCAGATAACTTTCTTTCTTAGCATGTGGTTTATTTTTACTTCTTGCAGTACCTTCCTTGGATAATATAGAAAGCCTAACCTGACTTCTGTTTGAAAAGCGTCCTCTATTAGTAAGGCATAGGCCCCTAACTGAACATCGTGGCCCCTAATGTAACTCCCTCGTTTCAATTCCAGCGGATACGTTTCCCGTCCACATGTTATAAGCGCGTCTATGCAGCCTACTAGCTCATATTTCCTAGATCTTAAGCATACATTTCTCTTTACATCACAGTTCCTGAATCTAGCTATCCTCGGTAGCCAGCTAAGATCTTCTCCTTTCCTACCTATCTTGACAACCTTACCTGAAACCCAAGGGGCTCTAAATACTCTCCTCCAATAGATCAGACGAGGACAGAAGTACCAATTCTTCAAATCCGACGCTGATATGCTAGGCTTGTACATAGAGATCCTCTCCATAGTCAGGATCTTCATCGAAACCTTCTATTCTGCCTATAGCCATCCTCATTCCGTAAAGTCGCTTATTCATTACGTAGATCCTCACAGATCCTTCTTCTCTTACGATATCCAAGAGTTCTTGGTATAAGGCTAGCCTGTCACCTCTGGAAAGAATTCCTATGAAAACACTCCTTTGAATATGTTTAAGGCCATAATTCTTGCATTTACTCTCTACAGCAGTCCTCAATCTATCATCGCTTATATCATAAACAACTAGGGTCATCATTCCCAAGGCACCAGTAAGGGATAGATCTCAGATTCCCTCCTAACAAAGGAGACAATTCCACGGGCTCTTAGGAGGATAAGATCCCTAACTCTCCACCTCTTCCCTTGGTAAGGGACTGATTTCAGCAAGGATGTAGTCACGGCTCTAGATACTTTCCTCTTACCTTCATAATTTAGATAAACACCTTGCTCAGGAGATCCACGGAAGTGTTCGAGACCTATTGAGTGCCTTGAGAATAGATTGATAACCGGTCTGTGAGAAACGTATATTACGAATTCTTCGGCTAGATCTAAGGCCAAAGAGAACCTTCCTGGCCTATCTACATGCAAAAATCCAGCAAAGGGATCCAGCCCTGAGAAAACTACGCACTTTAGTGTCTCAGAGTACACCATGGAGTTTGCATAGCTGATGGCAGCATTAAATGGATCTCTTGGAGGTCTCCTCGTTCTAATACCAGAGAAAAACTCCTGAGGAACTACGCTTGATAGTGCTTCAAAATATTTAGATGAAGCTCTTCCCTCTAACGCAAGTAGATCCTGCCTCATTTCGTCTATTTTCTCCCCATCTAGCTCTTCTATTTCATGGTATATTTCCTCTATAAGACCTGCTACCTTCTTCAATTTCTCTGAAACCTCGGGTCTATGTCTTGCCAGCCTCTTAAGAAGCCATGAACGAGAGAGAGTTGCGCTCTCAACGAATCTCTTAGCAAGTAGAACCCCTCTCCTATCTTCGTAAGATCTTATCTGCTCTCTTCTAGTTTTTACGGTCCCTCCTGATGTTGGTACAATAAGCAGACCCTCGGGAGTTCCTCTCTCATCGATAAAGGTGACAATGACCCCGTGGCTTACCAGCGATAACAAGACATCGGAAGTGAGGGATACCCCTCTGGATATCCTGACTTCTTCAAGGTCCTTTAGTGGTATCTCTTCGACCCTTCCTCCCTTCAAAAAAGATATTCTTTCGCTAGAAAGCCTCAACCCTATTCCAGGTGTGTCTACTATGAGCACTTTCTTCACTAAATCACCAGCTTTATTCTATATCCTCTAGATCTCTTAATCAGTCTAATCTTACCTTCTTCAGCTAAGTTTTCCAGTAGCCTATAAAATTCCTCTTTCTTCAAGCCTTTCCCTGCTTTAAGATAGAGCTTATATCTCGTTTCGCTACCTCCTCTGCTCTCAAGAACCTTAATTATCTTCAGTTTTACAGCTTCTTCCTCCTTTTCCTCTGAAGCCCTCACGTATCTAGGTTGGGGAGCTGTCACAATGAGAGGCCTCATCAGGACCTCCTCTATCATCTCCTTCTTCAATTTCAATATCCTTCTAACGAAATCTTCATCTATCACAGATTTTCTATGGGCTAATCCTTCTCTGATCATTATTCCAGCTAGTATTAGGGCCTTTCTAGGTAAACCTTCACTTAACTCTGCAATTAGCTTCAGAGAGTTGGCTTCAAAGGGGTATGACTCGGTAAAACGCCTCGCTTCTTGAATTCTGAAGGCTTTGAGATATGATAGGAGTAACCTAATTGTGCTGTCCTTATTCATGGGTGGCAGTTCTATTAAATTCTCATCGGATATTCTACTCATTAAAGCTGGATTCAGGGTGACGATCCCCTTCTCCTCATCGTATACTATTGCCGGGGTAGCTGATAGAACCATCATCATACCGCTGGAGACATTATCTATGAGATCCCTCAGACCCACATAGAAGTTGTATACTAACCTCCTGTCATACTTAAGAACCTCTTCCACTTCGTCAATAAGTAACAGCACCTTTACACCGTTAATTCTCCAAAAGAGCTTGAATAGGACGGAGAGGGATTCTCTAGCTATAATTTCATCCATATCTGCTACTATTCCTAGAATTTTCCTCTCTTCATACTCTAGCCTATATCCCATCAACCATCGAAGGGCGAGCAGGGTCTTTCCAGTGGCAATTGCATTTAAGAAGTTCTCTATGTCAGGAGACATCTTCATTCTCCATTCGGAGGACAAATATCCTCTAGCTAGGTTAACGAGGTACTCTCTTCCTAGGGCAGATTCTATTGATTTAACAAAGGACCAGAGGAGGTTTTTCATTCCTGTGCCAGGAACAGTCTTTATGTATAGGGGAATTATATTTGAGTACTTTTGTCTGGATCTATACTCCAAGTACTTCAGGCAGTGGGTCTTTCCCGAGCCATAATCCCCGAGTATGAGGATCAGAGAGGAAGATTCACCTTCTCTGAGATTCCTTAGTTTGGAGTCCAGCTTCTCCTTGAGCTCTCCCCTACCGATCAAGAGCGAAGCATACATCTCCTCATTTTCATCGCCTAAGGGAAAAGATCCATGATGAGGGAATGGGTTTCTCCTCAGAGCGTAGCTCCTATAATCCATCAATTGAATTTCACCTTCCTCAAGCTTAGATAATAGAGATATCCCTTTTTCCTATCCATTATTCCATCTCTCAGCACGTTATCTGATATGGCGGGAGATGGAGATAATCTACCACCTATCTCTGAAATAGCGGCTAGGAACCCTTCCTTAGCTACTTGAGGATCCATTCCCCAATCACTCAACCTAGTTAATATCCTGGTGAGATTGACATAGGAACCAATCTTCCCACCACTTTCCTCGACATATGCGGATTCTATAGCCTTAGCTAAAGTCTTCCTGAGCCCTCTAGGACTTAAAAAATAACCATTACCATTAGATTCTAATACACCCAAATCCTTCCCTAACTTAGCTAGATAGACAGCTCTCTTGTAACTTGTCCCCTTTTTATCATTAGGCCACAAAGTAACCATCATCCACTTAATCGATCTCTCCTTATAGAGTGGTAGTATGTATTGAAAGAATGCGTTAATGAACGATTCATGAAGGGAACCATCGTCACTGAAGTATAGGACTTCCCTACCCCTCCTCTCGCATCTCATTAAATCCATCCTTTTAAGGCCGCTAATGGCTGCCTTGACCCTCCATGGTTTTGTTCTCAGTTCCGAGGCAATTTGTCCTATCGTACGCCCAACAGCTTCTCTAATTACTCCCTTGAAGATATCTAGGCCAGGATAGCTGTTTGAAGGTACTTTAGGCGCCCTCTTCATATATATCCCTCCTTAAGGAAGCTATTGCCCTTTCCACTCTAGGGAAGGGATCTCCTTCTCTAGCAAGAAAGAAATCCTCTCTTTTTCTTATGAGCCCTAATACCGGGCCTGAGAGTTCATATATTATAGTATCAAGGCTTTCTTTTCCTAAACTAACTTGACTAGCCATTTCTTCAGCTAGTTCTCTTTTTGAGAGCATACCTCTCTTCTTTAGAGCCCTTAGCATGATGGTTCTTAAAGAAAAATTCCCCCGCCATCTTGATACTAGATCAAACAGTCCTCTCTCTATATCTACGTAGCTCATGGCTTCTCTCATAAGTTCTATAGGTATAGCATCTAGGAACACATGCCTGAGGAATTTTATGAGGGTATTCCAAGATATGACCCTGACATCCCTCTTCAGGGCATAGGCATAGATGCTGGGTGGGGAATCCAAAGTAACCAGCAACCCCTTCCAAGGGATTTCCAGAGGTGAAGATGTAGATCCTTTAAACCAGTTCAAGTATCCCCTGAGCTGATCTACATGCCGTTTTATTGCCCTCTCATTCTTCAGCTCAAAGAGGATCCATATAGGAGTATAGGCGACCACATCGGGCATTCCTGGTTTGCCTGAAACTTCCTCGTCTATCTCAACGGGATATGCTTCGAGTATAGCTATCAGTAAGTCATTCATATCCCTCTCTTCCGCTCCTCTTTGAGACATCTCCTCTAGCTCATCTAGTAGTTTTATGATCTTACCGGTTAAATCACCCTTTAATACCATGTAATCAAACATCTCCCTGAGGGTCATAAGCTCAGATAAGATGGAGTTCTCGTCATCGAATGACTCGCTTCCCTTCAACGCTAAACTTTTGAAATCTTCAAAGACCAACCCCTTTTTACGTGTAAACTCCATTACTGTTTTGCAAAGCGGAGTTTTCCTGTATATCGCTTGTCCCCGAGAGAGCATGGCCAAGTGTAGCTCTCCGTTTAAGGCTGATCTCACTATGGATTCCTTCGCGCTCCAGCATATGAGGAATAGCTCGCTTGGGTTATACTTCGCTTTTAACCCTCTGATCAATAGGGGATCTGCTGTATCACAGAGGCCAACTAACCAGAGACCTCTATCTCTAATCACCAACCCATCCCTCGTCAAACTCACTGCATGTCCTTCTTGAGCTAGAGATCTTGAAGCAATCTGCAGGGAATCTCTAGCTTTTTTCATCAATCTTCTTTTTCTATCTAGAATGGCTCTAGAAACGTGGAATCTCCTCTTCAGCACTTCTGTTAATATTGTTGTGGGCATTGAATGAAAAGAGCAGTCTCATAAAAAAGAGAAAACCCTTATCTCTTTCACAATACAGCGAATTTATGAAAAAATTACACAAAAATTTTTCATATAACTAATCTCGAGGATACAGGGCAATAAGGGTGGGATGATGCCCGCGATGATTACTGCATACATGATCTCAACATCGAATCTCATCTATGAACTTCCTTCTTCTGGAAGGATAGTACAATCTCTCCTCTTCAGAGCTCTCTCAAATGAGTCAAGAGATCTAGCTAAAAAACTTCACGATCTCAGCATGAGATTGGAACTGGGAACTCCTTACTCAGTAACCAGATTAACCACAGCAAGGGAATTCGTTAAGGGAAAGTACGCTTCGGTTCCTAAGAGCGAGGAAGTAAGAGCCACATTCAAACTGTTAAGGGACGAATTCGTCGAGCCTCTTGTTGATGGGTTAGCGAAGGGTAACTTGCAGATAAATGGAGTTCCCGTAGAGGTTTGCGAGATAAAGATCGGTAGGAAGGACTATGAGAGACTTCTGATCGAATCACCAGTGGCTAGGGGAGTAACATTCAGACTTATCACTAACACGATAATGAGTGGCGATTTTCCTCCTCCCTTGCCAGATTTACTAGAGAGACCTTTCATTGCTTGGAATTCTAATGCGCCTAAGGAACTTCACCTCCCAATCGTAGCTCTCAGATCTCTCTATAAAGCCACCTCTAAGGATCCAACTTGGGTTAAAGAGGCAGTAGTTGAGATGTGGTTTGGAACTGAGAGAGTAGTAAGGGAGGGGTGGCTAGGTGAGCTATCTTATAATCTTAGAGGATTAGATGCTTTTTTAGGTAAAATGGCATCTGGTCTAATGAGATTTGCTGAATTTTCTGGTATAGGAAGGAGGACGACCATGGGCTTTGGCGTGGTGTCAGTTAAGTTCCATAGGAAGGGAAAGAGGAGGAAATCCTATGCCCATAAAGAAAGTGATGCTAACGTTAGCTAGAGTAGGTCTTTATCCCCGATTCCTCCAAGTGAGGGATCCAAGGGGATACCCTAGAAGTATATCCCAAGTGTGCTTATCTTTCACGGAAGACCTGATAGATAGCAGTAAAAGTAAGAAGAAAAGGAGGAAACTATTAAAAAAGAGAGAGCCAGGACCGAATTTTCCTTGTTCAGGGTTCCTAATGAGGAAGGAGGTATCTAGAGTAAAGGATGGGGAAAATGGCCTAAGATACTCCCTCGACCCCAATGACTACGGGCTTCCCTCTCCCGAGCTTCCTCTATCAATGAAGCATATGTACGCTTTTGGACTATTCTCCCTCAGAATAACGGTTCCAGTTTTCCTAAGGAAAAATATGAATGTAAACTATCTTATTAGGGGATGGAGAGGTCTAGCATTTGCCTTTCGCGAGTTCCTAGACGGGCAATTTTCATCTAACTTGCCCGACAACTGGTTTTCAAATTATTTTACTGAAGTATACGTACTAGAAGGTACAATAGATGATATAGGGGAAAGAGAAGCTAAGATGATACTCTCTCCGCTAAAAAACGAATCTTTCCCCCAGTTATTTGCATTCAGCGAAAGGGACGGTGCTAGAGATCCCATGGTAGTATCCACTGATGGCATCCTGATTCGCATTCAAAGGTCAGGAGGGGGGCACAGGGATCAGAGGAGGAAGATGAGAAGGGCTATTAGAATAGCTGTAGACATAATTCTTGGCCAAAAGACGTTTTATACCAGTCCAACTCTATGGAGGAAGGAATCTAGCTCTTGGGGCGCCATGGTTGGATTAATATATCTGAATCCCAACCTCTGGAGATCTGGATATTTCCATCCAAGTAGGAAATTTTATGCCATTTATAGGAGGATTTTAAGGCCATTCAGGGAATTTATTGAGGGAGGCTACAGATCTTACTCATCAGGATACGGTAAGTTCTTAGAAGGAACCAGAATATCCGATATACATCCAATACTATTGATGATGTATAAACTAGGCCTTACTATTCCTGAAATAAGGGTACCGCTTATATCAAAGCTGGAAGGTATAGTTCTCACAATGCTTTGCTTCAAGGAGTCATTGGACAGATCCCTAAGGGGCAGCAGGAGGTACTTAAAGGATGTAAGCGAGAAACTTTGCAGAGAGTTTAATGAAAGAGAAGGTAGTTGCTTAGATAATCTTAGGAAGAAGATAGGTAGTAGGGAGGAAAGGAGGGGCCTATCTGTTGAGGAAATGGAAGTTCTCTTGGGAGGAGAGTATAATAATCCACGTGGGATTATCCGGAAGAAGGGGATCATAGACTCTCTCATGAATTTAAAGCTCATTAGAAGGTGCGGTAGGGTGAGCAGAAGTGGAAGCGGCTATCCTAGGGTCGAAATATATTGTCCAGAAGCGGGAAACGATTACGTAGCATGGCTCTTATCCCTGATTAATAGGAGATCTTATCCTTAATTATGCTCAGATTTTGAAAGAGGCTCTCGAACTCTTCCTCCCATATAAATCTCTGTTTATCCTCGTCCCATAGGTGTATGGGTATAGTCCATTCACTTCTATAATCGATAGCATCCTCCGCTATCTCAAGCCTATCCCTGAAAAGCAGCCTTAAGGCCCTAATTAATCTGCCACGCAGGTGATCCTTGGGCAATAGCACTCCAAAGAAACCCTCCCAAGATCCTCTCAGGTGATTACCCACTAATGTTGTGGCGGCTCCTATTGTTTCAACTAGTTTGACAAATTCCTCCTCCCTAGATCTTATCTTTACTAGCAGGTCGTCCTCGTGCTGCGGCTCTCCAAGAGTGTAATAGTAGTCTAGAAGCCCGGCATTCTTCAGTTTGGAGATCCTGTACCTTGGGGATTTCACTCCCAAATTTATCAGCTCAGAAGATTTCAGATCTCCTTTAGTTAGGGCTATATTTAGTATCCTAAGATCCTCCTTCGTTACCTTAATTTTTGGAAGAGAATACTCTAAGTACGCCCTTCTTTCTTTATACTTCCTCTCATATCTCCTTACCATGCTCTCCATCAGGTTTTTAGGTGGATTTAAGTTCAATAGGAACTTCTGAAGGATCACCTGATGAACTTTTATTCCCATATCTTCTAGAGATCTAAATGAATCTATGGCATCCATAGGAATAAGTACTGATGCGTGAGCGTTAATTCTCTCAGAGCATGGTTCAAAGATACGGAAAGTAAAGGGAAATGATAGAAAAATATTCCTCAGAGTCCTCAGATTAGGAAATGTTATAATGGTCGATATGAGGCCTAGCCTATGTAGATTTACATTCATAGGCCCATAGAGATATCCGACCCTTCTTAGCCTAGAGATACTTCGAGAAACAGAAGCTGGACTTATTGATGAGATCTCAGCTATTTCCTTTTGATTAGCATATGGATTCTTCTTTATCGCCTTAAGCACCTTATTCTCTGCGGGTCTCGGTTTGAAGGAAATGCTCGCATTTCTACGTATTAGGTAATAGAATATTGGAAAATCTAGCTTATTTTCCCTTACTAAGGTTCTTACAATTGCAAGAAGGGATCTTAAGACGGCTATTCTCTTCTTACGTGGTATTAGAGAGAAGAAGCCGGGAGGATCATAGTTCTGAAATAAGTTAGGATATGAAGTTGAGCTGCATTCCCTCCACCAATTCTCCGGAGCACCTGAGTAAGCCCAAGCCAGATCCAGTACTTGAGGAACCTTCTCTGCCTTAGGAGGAATCAGATGGATGAGGGCTTCCCTCTTTATTACAGCATTTAATCTACTTCCATTAAGCTTTGAAGATATTATCATCTTATTTTCAGAAATTAGAACACCAGATCTATAACCGGGTATTGGATCAAATTCCTCTAGTACTATCTCCTTTGGAAGAGATCTTACAGGGCTCATCTGCATAATACGAGAGGCATATTCTACTTCTGATATTAGCTTCCTTCTGAGATCCATCTGAGATTTAGCTATCTTCTAGATCTTAATAAATCTCCTCTAGCCTTAATTTTGCCTTATTTTCTTTATATTTTAATATTAAGGCTTGTTAGCTTTTTTAGAGACCAAATAACGCTTCAGGAATCCCTAATCTACTTCAAGAAGACAGAGATTTCTTAGTGATAATATGGGACCTAAGCTGCCTCCGAGTCCCCCACCACTTCCAGACTGAATGTGGTGGGCGCTTTGAGTTTTTCATCTCCATCCCATTTTTTGGAAGAAAAGCATTTTACCTTTAAATAATGATGGGATGGTGAATGATAAATGCCCCTGGCTATGATCAGAACCAATTTAGGCAAATGGGGGAAAAATACCCAGACATTTTATGAACATGGGATAGCCGTCTATACGTTCAGGACCATATTCAATTTTCCATCCCAGCTCATCGTAGCAAATCATGCTAGAAGATGCGGTATGGGCCAAGACCTGCTCAATTTCTATGAGCGTTTAGTTTTTCTAGAAAGCCTGTATCACGATTATGATAAGCTTTACGTTCCCAAGGATATGCTACAGAACATCACCGCTATGAGAAAATTCGAGGGCCATGGGAATATTGAAGCCCCGAGAAATAAGGAATCTCTCAACATGGTAATTTCTGATATAGAAAGTGGGAAGGAGGATCTCATACTACCTACCGATGTAATCAGCTTCCTGAGGAGCATAGATGAGAACATCCTCAGGAAAGTACTTCGAGCAGCTAATGCATCTCATGAGGGAATGAGATTACCTGAGAAGGTAGAATTAGTGAAGGATGCCCTAAAATCTTTCTTCAATGAGATAGGATGCCCCATCTCAGATCTTACATCTCTATCCAAGGCTCACCTGCTGAGCCTGAGATCAGCTGATTCGGTAGCATCTGCTTGGGAAGGAAATCCATCTTTCAAGTCGGATGTAACAGAAGTTGTAGAACTAATCAGATCCCTCCAGCAGATGATGGGAGAACCTATCATCTACATTACCACGATCTCGCTGAATCCGACTATATTTGAAGCTAGATCTTCCACCGTAGCTTCCTCCTTCCTAAACTTTTATGATGCCATTAGGAAGTGGGTAGATACCTATTTAATCAGATATAATATGAACGGTCTTTCTGTGCTCAGGGGATCCGTTATAGAGGATAATAGCTATTTAATAGCAGCTATCTGGCTTGGTGGTTCGCAAGATTCATTGAAACTCTCTGACACATTGAAGGAAATACCTAAGGGGATATTAGACGATCTCTTTACCTTAAGGCAATGGGATATAAGAATTGTAGAGTCTAAAGCTGACTTCGATGTGAAACTCAGGAATACCCTGATGAATGCCCTCTATTCGGGATTTAAGCCTGTTGATGAGTCCGATGGAATCACTTGCTACTCATGCGGGAGACCTTTAGCTAGAATATACGAACCAAAAGATCTAAGGGACCTTGGAATAAATTCGAAATATTTCTCCAACGATCTAATTACTCTTGAAAGGAGTTACCAGCTTGGTTATCTAAGAGCCATCTCTCCATACATATATGGTCTAAGAGGACTGAGCCACGATGATCGTCCTATATGTCCCACATGTATGTGGTTATTGAGTAGAGGTAAGCCAATAAATGGAACACCTGTTACCTTCCTATTCCATGGAATAAGGAGGAGGGCTTCTCTGGAGGGAAGCCTCTGTTCTAAAGAGATGGATCCTCTAGTGGAGAGGATCTTTTCGTATTATTTAAGGGAAATAATACTGGCTAGGCTATGGTCCGTCATCTCTACACAAAATACGAGGAAGTACGGCCTCAGCGTCATGGTCTCAGATGCCAGTAAATATGGAGAGAGACTGGTCATGGAAGTGAAGGACCTGCTTAGTATAGTGATGGGAAAACTGGAGGAGATGAGCATTGATCTACCCTGCGGCAAGGTCTCCTACGAAATGGAATGGGGGATGAGGATAGGAAGCGGTCCCATATCCCTTGGCTATGTGTGGGATCATACCCTGCTTAAAGGAGTATGGAGGACAGGTGATTACCTTAACGCCCTGGATTGGGTTTCTAAAGCTATATCCTACCTTAAAGATCTGAGACTTAAACCTGAGGAAGTAGCTCACAAGCTTGAGGGAGGAACAGCAAGAATTAGCGCCGTTCTTCTTAAACAGATAGGAGGCAGACCAAAGGGAGTCACGTTAGATATGCTCATTAGAGTCGTCAATTTCTTCGCTGAGAAACCAGGGGCTTCTAAATTGTTGAAGGAGGTGATAAATGTTGAATAAGCTTATTCCCCGGTCTTTTAAAGAATTAAGTGAGAAATTGGATCAGTTAGACAATTTAGGAAGCGAGGATATATCCTTCTTGCTTGGAGCCCTCATTTATCTAGCCTCTAGGAGTGCTGGACTATTCCATCGCGATAAAAGTCCCACTGAGAGGTTCTCTCTCTTCATGAAATTTGCCTCGTGCGTTGATCCAAGGTTAGATCCATCCAAAACTCTGAAAAATTATTCAGGAAAGTTTCTGAACTATGCGATGAGCAAGGTCAGGGGAGATAAGGATATCTCCTGTCTTTCTAGCAAGGCACTAAGCAAGTTGACTGAAGTTCTTATGAGAGAGTTATCCTCTGATAATGCTAGGAAAGTAGTAATTGGGATGATGGGAGTCCGAGATGTTTCCTACCTTTATGTCTATTTTTACAATGATAGTATACTAGAAGCCCTGTTTAATTCCTCTAAGGAAGGCTTTGGATGCCTCTCAGATAAGGGAGGTGGGTCTAGTAAGGGGGTGATATGATATGGAGTTCTCATGGGAGATTTTGGATTCCAAGCTCGATGATGGGGATGTTTTAGAGGAGATACCGACTGGAATAGGGAGGGAAACGGGACTCCTTCCCTCAATACCAGCGGTAAGGGTATGGGGATGCATCAGCTTTGAGCGAGCATTCTCAGGCAATGAGAGAATGGATATAAATGAAGCGGTTACTGACATGGAGCCCTTTATGTACGAAGATGGAGGTGAATATAAGCTAGATGCAAGGGCCAGGATAAGGGCCACGAAATTCAATTATGTGAGGGAGAGCTTCTTCAGAGAAAGCCTGAGGAGGATAATGAAACCTTTCTTGGATAGCCTAGCTGAAAACCCTGAGGGAGATGAGACTAAGAAGTATCTTAAGATCGTAGATCAGGTTATCGAAGAAATGCATTTGGATGATACGGCAGCTAAGGAGCTCAGAAACGTGGTAGTCAAGATGGCAACCTGTACGCCCTTAGATCCCTGTGGTGTATGCCCCGCATGCATAGCCGAGGGGGCTGCTGCCTCTACATCAACTGAAGGAGCACTCCCCGTGAATTGGGAGAAAAAATTCAAGGAAACGGACTTCAAGACATTCTTCACAGTTACTTCCGCAGTAAAAGAGCTCAGCATACCTGCAGGTAGCCAGATAATAGAACCATCTCTCCTAGAGAAGATCATCAGGAATAGGGTTCCTAGAGCCGGAACTACAGAAGAGGGAGGGAGAAGCGAGGAGATGATGTTCTTCGTTGAATATATGTTCAAGGGACCGGGTTACTTTAAGACGACGCTTTTTAACCCGACGAAACTTGAATTGGCAATGCTTGCTTATGAGCATCTTATAAAGGACGTTAGAAGAGGCGCTAAAACATCCTCTGGAGCGGGTATCTGGGATTATTGCTACGACAGGGACGATAAGCCAATGATAGTGGTAGATGAAATTTTGAGCGTTGAGGGATATCTCGCCAATCCTCCACCGCCATCTCTCCCCTTAGATGTTAAGGATCCTGAAACAGGATATGCTAGGACTTTCTATGATATAGTAAGCGGGTGTGACAGTATATGCCAAGCTAAGGTTGGTAACAGGACAGTTCTGATTAGGTACGTAGGAGAGCAGGCAGTAAAGCGACTTGAGAGATATTTAGAAGGCCTATCTCTGCTCAAAAATGACAATGCATTTAGATTGCTTGTAGAGCACGCGGCATCCGTCATCAAATATCTCCGTGAGCCTAAGGAGGCCAGATCTAACTATAGCAACATTCTAAAACAGTACGAAAAGAAGAAGAGAAAGAATAGAGGGGAAGGGAGAGAGGACTGACTCTTTTCTCTTACATAATAACATCGGTCAATCTTGATCCTGTGTGCTCAACACAGACCACAATGAAGGTGAATGTGTTTAAACCAAGCCAATTCATCTATAGAACGGCAGTAGCCGGTGCTATGCTCAGAGTGGCTCTAAACAGTATAGGAGAAAATTTCTACCTTAGTTTCAATAGATGGATGAAGGACAGGCTACCAATTGGGGAGAGGTACACAGACCTCTTGAGGGAAATTCTTCCCAATGTAGCGATCACAGATGGTATCCTAGTTAAGGAGAGCAAGATAGTGCCTGAGCACTATAATGTGATCCTAGATGGCACGGCTACAGCTTTAGGCAGCGTAAAGGGTACGGGTAAGAGGGGAGAAATGGGTCCCCTGAGGGTCTATAAGTACCAGATATTCGGGCTCGACTCCGATTTAACGAGGAGGGTGATTAATTATCTTGTTCACTATTTCTGGGCTCCGGGAGCCGTATGGAGGTTTGCTCTAATCTCTAGCGATCAGGGAGTGTTGGAAAGATCCGTATCTATGCTTAGAATAGCAATGAGAGAGTTTGGCTTTGGTGCGAAACACTCCTTCAGGGGGAAGATGATGGAACTAAGTTCACAGTTAATCAGGCTTCAGGAGGTTGATGGAAAGGCTAGAGGAGAACTGCTCCAACCTATTTTATGCGAAGATGGAGTGAGAGATTGTATCCTAAGGAATGAAATGAAGCCCCTAGGTACCTTTAGGGTGATTCAGAGGATTAAGGGTTACCCACCCAAGGCTAAAGTTGTACCAGCAATTTGGGGAAGATTCGAGATAGGTAGGGGATACTACGTTAAATTTGGAGATAAAGTTCTACTGATTACAGAGGAAGATCTATCTTGGCCCTAAAGGAGCTAGGAGCATACTACGAGCCACCTTATGAAAGAACGCTTGTTAAGAGGAGTTATGGTAATATAGACCTATCTCTCTCCCCTTCTCAACATAAAGCCCTCTCTAACATGCTCAAGCTTGCTTATGAGTTGAGAGAGAAAAGTTCTATTGTTCCTCTGTACGTATCAGCAGATACTGGTGCTGGAAAGAGTCACCTCTCCTTGATAACTGCCGCTGTAATAGCGAGAGAATTCTCGCTAAGCCTCAGTAAGCTGCATAGTATTTATCTCTCTCCTACGAAATTCCTCGCATCTCAGATGAGAGAGAGATCAAAGAGGCTGTATGAAAGTATGAGGACAGCTATAGGAGACGTAGATGTCATAGAGATTCGAGGAGATATATCTTTTGATAGTAAATCGGAGTCTGTAGAGAGAGCTCTTTCGAAGCTAGAGAATGGAATGAGGTTAGTTTTAACGAACCCTCAGATGCTCGCATCTCTCGCTGTATCCAGATCAAGTCGCTACAGGCTGAAGAACAGAATTGTACCCTTTAATCTCATTTCTGGTTTGGCTGAAGTGGATCTTTACATAGTAGATGAACCACACTTCTACACCGGAAAAAGCTTCATTAGACTCCTCATTCTCCTATTGGAGATAGGTAGGTGGAAGCGGGCTTCAGCTTTAGGAGGTCCTACATTCATATTGTTCATCAGCGCTACGATGCATCCTTTATCTATCGAAAGGGCCCTTCAAGAGCTAGAAAGTACTCTCGGTATGAAGGATGTACTAGCTAAGGGCATACCTCTCCCTAGACGTAATGTCACGCTAGAGGACAGGGAAGCAGGAGAAAAATTCATCTCGTTCATGAGAGCTAGTGATCCATCAGGAATTCTTGAAGCTTTAAAGTGCCTAAACACGCCTTCTGTAATCTATGCAGATAGTGTAAACCTTCTCGTAGGGTTACAAGAGAAGATAGAAGGGCAGTCCGTCATATTACATTCACAAATGCCTCGGAGTCTGTGGAACTCCTATCTCGATAGGATAAGGGAAGCTGATTATATATTTATGACTAGTGTGGGGGAAGTGGGCATCGAGCTGGAGGAGTTCGGGGTAGGTCCTTCTTCCATGGTATCTGTAAACACGATGAGCGTAATGAAGACCATTCAGAGATTAGGTAGAATCGCTAGAAGAAAGGGAAGTATGGGAACCTTCGTAAACATAGATCTACCTTGGGCAAGGAAGAGCGTATCAAAGATATTCTCAAATGGACTTAAACTTGAATATGATAGGGATCTCCCCTCCTTTCTGAAGGAGGCTAGGAAGTACGAGCCAGACTTCTTCACATCTTATATCTCTAAATGTGCAGATCGAGAGTTCCATAAATTAATGGTAGAAATAGAGAGGGGAGAGGCTAGGCTCAAAGTTCCTGAGATATACCTCTCATCTTCCTTGAGAGTGAGCTCTCTGAATGGAGAGGAGCTCTCATTACCCCTAATGAAAGTTGCATCAACTATCATACCTATCTCCTCGACTCATGTATTGGAGATTAGGAGGTCTGATTTATTCAATAAGCTGATATTTGAACTAAAAAATAGGTCTGAAAGGCTTAGTAATAAGCCACTGGTGAGAGTAAAGATTGGAAGGGGGAAGTACGATCTCCGTTTTTCCTCTAACGATCTGGTGGAGTGGTTAAAAGATATTGGTATAAAGGAGGTCGCTGTTAAGTGGAAAGAGAATTTCGAGATAACATTGCCTCTGTTGAGTGGGTATATGCTAGAAGTAAACGGCCCAGCCATCTACTTCAGGTTCGATAACAAGCTGTTTGGAAAAGGTTTCAGATACAGCAACGAATATTCAGAGCTCGAAGCTAACCTCTATCCTGCCTCGGAAGATATGGATTTTATCGTCCCAGAAGGGTGGCCAGATACGGTAGTAGGGTATGAACGCTTTACCCTAAGTAACAACGATAGGAATTTTGGAATAGGTGCTATAGAGAAGGCTCTGGATATTGTATTAGAGAAAAGATTAAATCTTAAATGCCTCATCTAATGAATGCCTGGACAGGGGCGAGTTGGTAAGGCCTCTGGGCCCTATCAATGGGCCGACCAGGCATTCCCAATATTCCCTAGCTACATATCTTATCTCATCGCCCTTTATATATGATGGCCTTACGATGATATTTCGCACCTGTGAAATATGGGCTGGAGGTCCTAGGGTAATCATTTAATTGTAGGTAGGGTGTTATAAGTTCGGAAGCAATAAGGGCTCGAAAAGAGCGAAGATTGAAAGCTACGTGAGTGGCAGCTTATCATCGACAAATGATGTTTCGGCGAGAAGCAATAAGGGCTCGAAAAGAGCGAAGATTGAAAGGGGGTCTGGAGGAGAAGGACGGCTATAGCTATGACTTCAGTGCGAAGCAATAAGGGCTCGAAAAGAGCGAAGATTGAAAGGGCGCACCTTCGAAGATCGATTTGTCCTTGTTCACGTACTTGACTGAGAAGCAATAAGGGCTCGAAAAGAGCGAAGATTGAAAGAGTGCTGAATCGTAGGTATAGCCAGCGCTCCTTAGTTCTCTTGCCGCGAAGCAATAAGGGCTCGAAAAGAGCGAAGATTGAAAGATATCCACGTTTATTTGACTTCCCACCGAAGACATCTTTCAAGAAGCAATAAGGGCTCGAAAAGAGCGAAGATTGAAAGTCGTAGTTCCTAGCTTTTTATCGCAGGTTGGCTGGGTATTCCAGAAGCAATAAGGGCTCGAAAAGAGCGAAGATTGAAAGGTCTTACAAATTCATCATTTACTCTTACATTTATTATATTATAGAAGCAATAAGGGCTCGAAAAGAGCGAAGATTGAAAGCTAATAACAAGCTAACTGCAACCAAACTACTAAGAAACATAAAACGAAGCAATAAGGGCTCGAAAAGAGCGAAGATTGAAAGATGACGTCTTTCCTGAATCCCTCATCATCCTCTTTCAAGGCTAGAAGCAATAAGGGCTCGAAAAGAGCGAAGATTGAAAGAGAACATAGTGGGCGAAATTCAGAACGCATTATCCCCCGTAGGAAGCAATAAGGGCTCGAAAAGAGCGAAGATTGAAAGTTCTCATCACCAAATACTCTCAGACATCTAGGGAGGTATTTCCTCGAAGCAATAAGGGCTCGAAAAGAGCGAAGATTGAAAGGCCAAAAAGGTATTGAAGATAACTGTAACCACATCGATAACCATAACCGAAGCAATAAGGGCTCGAAAAGAGCGAAGATTGAAAGTTAGCGCCTCAGCCAGAAAGAACTCAGGGAGGCGTGTATCTTCAAAAGAAGCAATAAGGGCTCGAAAAGAGCGAAGATTGAAAGTCAAAACTCTCTGGCATCATATTCACTTCATCGTCACTTGCATTCTCAAGAAGCAATAAGGGCTCGAAAAGAGCGAAGATTGAAAGCTTACCTTTGTTATTTCTCCTCTTCTTCCTCATATTTCTCACCTCGAAGCAATAAGGGCTCGAAAAGAGCGAAGATTGAAAGAACACAACAATCAGCAATTCATCATATTCGACTATTTCGCATTCACGAAGCAATAAGGGCTCGAAAAGAGCGAAGATTGAAAGCTATTTCGGTTAGATCACCGCTCTCTGCTCTACATAGAGAGTAGTAGGAAGCAATAAGGGCTCGAAAAGAGCGAAGATTGAAAGCTCTCTTGTATTGCCTTGAATTCATACTCGGCGCTTATGGAAGCAATAAGGGCTCGAAAAGAGCGAAGATTGAAAGACTCCCTCTGATTCCTATGAACCCTACTATGCTAGGTTTCTCAAGCAAGAAGCAATAAGGGCTCGAAAAGAGCGAAGATTGAAAGAATCTTCGAGCTTGTAAGGTTCTAAGGAGTAGATGGCCCATTTCCCATGAAGCAATAAGGGCTCGAAAAGAGCGAAGATTGAAAGGCAGTTATATGTTCTAATATAGAATATCCTCTATAAGATACAATAACTAGAAGCAATAAGGGCTCGAAAAGAGCGAAGATTGAAAGACCTCCTTTAGGAATATTATTACTATCCAATGTCCATCAAAATTACTACGAAGCAATAAGGGCTCGAAAAGAGCGAAGATTGAAAGCATAGCATCTCCGCAAAGCTCAGTTTACTTCCTTGACATCCCTCCGGAAGCAATAAGGGCTCGAAAAGAGCGAAGATTGAAAGTCTAAGTAGCATTTGTATGTTATATATGCGGAAAGAAAAAGGAAGCAATAAGGGCTCGAAAAGAGCGAAGATTGAAAGTCTATTGAAAGAATTTTTAGCGGAAGATTTATTGACTGTGGAAGCAATAAGGGCTCGAAAAGAGCGAAGATTGAAAGATGGACTGGCCGAGGCATTCCCCTTTCTATTAGGGCTTATCCTCCTCGAAGCAATAAGGGCTCGAAAAGAGCGAAGATTGAAAGTCCTCGATTACTTTACGATAGGGAGTTTTGGGGTAAGGAAGCAATAAGGGCTCGAAAAGAGCGAAGATTGAAAGCTCTTATCGTTTTCAACATACCTCCTCATTCCTTCGATCACAAAGAAGCAATAAGGGCTCGAAAAGAGCGAAGATTGAAAGCGAGTCTGGGGAAGCTTCCCGCGCGCGCATCCGTTAAAAAGAAGCAATAAGGGCTCGAAAAGAGCGAAGATTGAAAGTCGTGCTCTTCCTTCCTAATTTTTTCTCCTTTTTTTTGTACTATTAGAAGCAATAAGGGCTCGAAAAGAGCGAAGATTGAAAGAGCATATACTCTATTGCTGTTGTTGTTATACCATCGATTTCTACCTCGAAGCAATAAGGGCTCGAAAAGAGCGAAGATTGAAAGTTATTGTTCAGCATAGCAATTGTAGCGCTGAACCCCGCGCCCATGGAAGCAATAAGGGCTCGAAAAGAGCGAAGATTGAAAGTTATTGTTCAGCATAGCAATTGTAGCGCTGAACCCCGCGCCCATGGAAGCAATAAGGGCTCGAAAAGAGCGAAGATTGAAAGAGTGGATGAGAACCTAG
>JAOZGJ010000073.1 GCA_027491785.1 Thermoproteota archaeon
TCAAGCCTCTGCTGGCCCTCCTCCAGCGAGACTATGCGCTCCAATATCTCCTTATATCCTATCAGGCCAGCTACCGCATACCTGAACTCCTTATCCTTCTCCAGCAGCTCTAGTATCTCGTCTTTCAGGGCCTGCATTCCATTCAAGTAAGCAAGCTCTGCTTAATAAGGGTTGGCAATGGGAATAGTTTTACAGGGTACTCCTCTACTCCCCTCTCTGCTCCTTGAGGTATTAGCTACTCGCTGGCTCTCTGCTGGGGAATTGACATGAATATATTTATTATTATACTATTATCGAATGATCCATGATGTGAGGGGATCGCCATGGGGAGATGCGCCCTCTGTGGGAAGGAAAACGTCAGCCTCCTGTGGGCGGTCCATAAGAAGCTAGGTGGTATTTGGGTGTGTGCTGAATGCTGGAAGCATCTCTTCGAGGAGAACTTACTAGTATCTGGATCTGGTGAATCGGGATGCGGTTGCTAACTCCAGTCAGCTAGTTCCGACCTACAGAATCTCATGCTGCTTACCCTCAGCCATGCCCTCATCCGGCTTTTCGTTCATCATTTGCCATAGTAAGTATATGAGGAGATTAGTGGTAGTGGAATGGGTTCAGCGCCTCGCAGCCATACTGACCATAGCAGTCTGGTTGCTCCTCTGTTGGCTATCTCCCACCAGAAATTGAGAGAGGAAAAATGCATAAATTTATTTCCTCGGATAGCATCGGAAAAGGTCAGTAAATCTTCTTCAATATCCTCTCGGTACCATCCATTTCCTTGACCGAGTAGGAGACCTCCACCCTACCATCGTACCTCCTCCTGATCTCCACCTTGAAGGGGCCCGATCTGAAGCTAGCTGTGAAGTCCTCAGCTACGGATGCAGCGAAGAGCAAGCACTTCCAGACCTCCTCATCCATCTTGAATGATGAGGCTATCTTATCTAGTAGCTCGTTCAGCCCTTTCTCCCTCTCTTCACCCTTCTCCTGATCCATGTGCCGGTATACCTCGAGCGATTTTTAAGCTTTCTCAGGTAAAAAGCTTAGCTATTTGAATCAGATGCATAAGTTCATTCAATTATATTCCCACAATCCACGTTGAGCTGGTGAATTGCTGCTCAATGTATGCTACATAGGAAGGGAGTTGGATGACAAAGGACAATGATTAGGCTTAATGAACTCTTCTCGAAGAATAATTTCTACCCACCTTCCTTTCTATTCTCCTCTTTCCTCACTTTCCCTTTCATTTTGACCGTTTCCGGAGCAATAACTCTCGAAAAGTTCTACATACTTTTCAACGACCTTATCTGCCCTGTATCGCTCCGCAGATATTCTAGCATTGCGACCAAGCTTAAGAGATCTCTTCCTATCCTCCAATAATTTCAGAACCTCATTGGCTAATTCGCTTGGCGATCCAGGATTTACCAGTATCCCGTCAACCTCATCCCTTACGGCTTCAGGGATCCCACCTACCTTTGATGCGATGATTGGGAGGCCAGCTGCCATGGCTTGGAGCAGCGCATTGGGAAGTCCCTCATTCAGAGAGGGAAGGACGAACAATGTTGAATCAGCTAGATATTTATGTATATGCTCGTAAGGAACCTTACCCACGATTTCCATGTTCCTGCTTAGGTTCTTCCTCTCCACGTACCTCCTTATCATCCCTTTCAGGGGGCCTTCCCCCAGCAATGTTAGCTTAACGTTGGGTATTCCCTTGGTCACTATATCGAATGCCCTCAGCAGTACCTGAATTCCCTTCTCACTTGAGAATCTCCCTACGAAGATTATCCTGTCCCCTCCCAATATGCTATCAGTTGGATCCACCTCGAAGAACCTGTCCTCGACTAACCTAGGTATTATGAAGATCCTATTACCTCTGATACCTGCCTTCATCATCTGCTTCTTCATCAGGCTAGTTGTGGCTATAAAAAGCGATCTAGGATTGTTCAGAACCATTGAAAGCTTGGAGTAAAGAAAGTAGTCTATTCTAATTCTCTCCAACCATATTCCAGTCATGGAAGAGATTGCAGCATCCCCGCCGGAGAAAGAGATCACGTGGCACTTCGGGCGAATCTTCCTAGCTATCATATAGCCCAGTAGAGATGAATGGAGCATTATA
>JAOZGJ010000079.1 GCA_027491785.1 Thermoproteota archaeon
GGGCTATTGCTTGTCACAGCCGGAAATCTAGCTGCTGTAGTTCTAGGAGCCGCGATCTGGCTCATACTAGCTACGGTACTGACGGTTAGAGATTATGGACTTTCCAACTACATCCTCTCCATAGGTGCGCTCATTGCCAGCATAACTGGGCTCGGACTTCCAACCACAGTACAGACTTACATTCCTAAGGGAGAGGAGGACATACTTTCATCCTCCATTATATTAGTTCTCCTAGCCTCTCTCTTGGCAGGAATTCCGTTGGCGATCATTCACCCATCCCTTCCCTTTATAATTGTGGGCATCTCTCTCTTTACGCTAGCCATAAAGGAGAGGCTTGGAAGGAGGAGATATAGGGATTACGCCATCATACAGGGAGTCAGCCGTGCAGCCATACTTTCTTTGATAATCCTGCTCGTTCCTGAGTTGGGTGTTGATGGGGTTCTATATAGCTTCGCTTCAATCTACATTCTCCTGTCGCTCTGGATATTTAAGGAGATTAACCTGAGGGTAGATCTAGGGTCTATAAGGAAGCATGTGGGGTTCGCTACAACAGCCCTTTTAATAGGGCTAACTAGCGCAATGGGAGTGAGGCTCGATAAGATAATTATAGGAGCCATTTTCGGGAATGAGGCATTAGGATACTACCAACTAGCTTTCCAGTTTTACGTCGCTATGACAGTAATACCTGTTAGCCTCTCGAACTATCTATTACCGGAGAAATCATCTGGAAGGAAAACTAGGGTAGCCGAGATAGTTGGCGTCGCTCTCTCCGTATTAGTGGCGGTCTTGGCATTCCTCCTCATACCCTGGACCGTGAGAGCGCTGTTCCCAAGGTTCTACCCAATAAGCGCGACGGCAGCTCAGATAACTTCCTTTGCCATAATCTTTGATTCAATATTTAGCATATGGGCTGCGGGTAAGTATAGCAGGGAAGATCCCAAGGCCATACTAATCGTGAACCTAGCGTCCGTTAGCGTCATGGTGTTATCGATTATAGCCCTTGGATCAGCTATGGGTGTGCTGGGCTTGGCTCTCTCCCTGCTAATATACAGGGGAGTAGCCTGCTTACTTGGATTGGTGGAATCACATGTCAGTATGAGAAGGGAATGGTGAGAGAACAATAGAGCTTACGTAAGATATGATAAGAAAGGAGAAGGAAGGGAAGGGGGAGAAGGAAAGGGAGGAAGAAAGGAGAGAAATCTAGCCCTTAGATAAGGAGCCTGCTGTGGTTGATCTACCGGCAGTCATTCCTCCATCTACTACTAGGACCTGTCCAGTTATGTAGGAAGCTTTCGGTGAAGCCAGAAATAGTATCGCCTCCGCTACCTCTTCAGGTGATGCAATCCTCCTTAGAGGAACTAGAGAAGAGAATTCCCTCATCCTACTAACACTTCCAGCTATGCCCCTTAGCATGGGCGTATCGGTCAGGCCGGGAGCCACAACGTTCACCCTTATTCCCCTATCTGCTAATTCTAAAGCTAAAGCCCTAGAAAAGGCTATTATAGCTGCTTTTGCTGAGCAATAAGCTGTTCCCCTTGGGTAAGGACTTACTCCAGCCGTTGAGCTGATGTTGATTATGGCTTCGCCCATGTATGGTAGGGAAAACTTCGTCATCAGGAAGGTCCCCCTCAGGTTCACGTTTATCACGCGATCCCAGTCCTCCACAGACATTTCTCCTATAGGGGAACTGATGAAAGCGCCAGCAGCATTTACCAGTATATCTATCCTCCCATGAGCATCCACTACCTCTTTAACAACCCTCTTAGCATCTTCCTCTATGGAGACATCTCCTCTATGATATGTCGCGTTGGGAAGGGATGAGAGAGCTGCCTTTCCCTTCGATGGATCCCTTCCCATTATCGCAACGGTAGCTCCTTCCGAGCTGAAGAGCTTGGCAGTAGCTAGACCTATGCCCGAGGTTCCCCCCGTTATCAGAGCTACCTTACCACTAAGCATAGGGATCCTCGAATGGATAAGAAATATACTTAGCGGTCAGAAACCTTCCGGTTTTATTATCACGGGCTTATAGGGCTCAGGCTTCTTAGGCCTGTATTTCATGAACCAGTTCCTCCAATCGCTCAATATGCCTTCTACTCTCTCAGCTACCTCCAATAGGGCTATCGATGCCGGACTATCAGGGAAAGCCTCTATAACGGGCTTCATGAGGGCCATGCTCTTTGGAATTGAGTCGTCATATGGTACCTTTCCTAGGAAATCCAAGTTCTTTTCCTTAGCATATGCCTCTATTTCCTGGCTCAACCGTTGGTTCATGTCCCACTTATTTATGACCAAGGCTGCTGGCTGCATGAAATGTTTTGCCAGCGTATGAACCCTCTTTAAGGCATTGAAGCTTGCTGGTGTCGGTTCTGCCACTAGGATAGCCATGTTGGCTCCAGCTAGGCTTGAAACGACTTGGCATCCTATTCCTGCAGCCGAGTCCACCACTATGACTGTTTCCTGATCAGACATCTCCTTGGCTTTCGTCTTTTCTTCTGTTACGAGCTTCCCTGTATTGGGCCTCCCAGGATTTAGTCTTGCTGAGATTAGAGGAAATCCGTACTTCGTGCGAGCCATTCTCATGATACCTGATAGAGCTTGTTCCCTCACTATAGCTCCCTTAACTGGACAGACGAGGGAGCAGGTGAGGCATCCTTCACATATGACTGGATTTATCACGTAGTTTCCATAGGGGTCCAAGCTTATGGCCCTATATGGACAGACCTTGAGACATTCACCGCATTTAATGCATTTCTCCTGGATGATCTTAGCTATCATGGAATCGCTGTAAGGTTCCTCCCATTCCCAATCTGATTCCTTCATCCCCAAGATTAAGTGCATGTTGGGGGCATCGGCATCGGCGTCAACAGCTATAACTTTCCTCTTCCTTGCTAGGGTTATAGCTATAGTTGCCGAAACAGTAGATTTTCCCACACCACCTTTCCCGCTGGCTATGGCCATCTCTATCATTCCATCACCTCCTTAACCATGGAGGCCAGCTCCCTAAACATGGAAGCCTCCTTGGAGCTCGGATCTAGCAGGACTATCGGTCTTCCTTTGACATAGGACTCAACAATTCTCTTTGAGTAGGGTATTCTAGCAACTATCCTCGAGCCGTAGTTCCTCACAACTCTATCATGTTCATCCTCTGGACCTAGACCAGATCTGTTCATGATCACCCAGGTCTCTATGCCCATCTTTGAGGTAAGCTGTAATATGAGCTCTAAATCATGTAATCCTAAAGGAGTTGGCTCTGTGACAGCTAATACTAGTTTTGATCCATCCATTGCTGTAGCGACGCTATTGCTAGTTCCTGCTGATGTATCTATCAGGTAAAAGTCCCCGTCTGTGAGCAGCGCTCTCTCCTTAGCTGCAATTACAGCTGGAGGTGTATGTTCCTCTCCCTCTCTTAGCACCCCTGTAACTAGACGGAAACTCCTTCCATCCAGCTGTACGAGAGTCTCATAGGTGTAGCCTATCGTCCTCTCTCCCCTCACTATGGCCTTCGTTGGACAAGCAAAGTAACAGGACATGCAACCACTACAAAGCCTGGGGATCACGTAAGGTAGGCCATTAGGGCTTATGAGCATAGCTCCTGTATCACAGACCTCTCCGCAGACACCGCATTTTATACAGTCATCGTATCTGACGAAGGGAAGCATTATGTTTATTGGCTTCTCGTTCTGAAGCTGAACTCCAAGTAGTATGTGGTCATTCGGATCCTCTACATCGAGATCTGCCATTACCAGATCGTAATTTTCAGCTAGAAGGATGGCTAAATTTACAGCTACGGTAGATTTCCCCGTACCTCCCTTTCCACCCGAAATGGCTAGGATCCTTGATGCCATTCAATACCCTCCCGACATACACAAGGTGAGGGGTGAATACCGATGGAGCCAAAATAGGCGAAACAGGTATTTGCAGTATTCGTTCATTAAGAAACACCTCTCTGCTTCCTTATCCATTCACCGACGAAATCATACCCATATATCTCTTGGAGTTTCTTTCTACCCTCTTCTGAGACCTTATCGGGTGTCCAGAGGGGATCCCAGACCAAATTCACTGTAATTTTTCTATCTCCTCCTAACCTCTCCATTATAGATGCTTCGGCCATACTAAGAACCATCTCGGCTACTGGACAGCCGGGAGACGTTAGGGTCATATCGACCGTAACGTTGCCCTCATCGTCCACCTCTATTCTATAGACCAAGCCGAGATCTATCACATTCACGGGTATTTCTGGATCGTATACTGATTTTAGGGCTTCAATAACCTTCTTTTTCAGAGACTCCTTCTCCTCAGCGCTGAGCCCCGTTCTGATCACCCAATCTCAGCGTTTCCTCCTCACTATTTATCTTATTAACTTAACCATAGTTAATTGAGGTCCAGTATTCCGAGGCTAAAGCCAAGTGATGGATACCCCCTTCATGAGCTTCTGTATCTCAGCCTCCGATATTGCTGATGGTCCTCTATATAGGGTAGAGGCCGATGAGGCCGCTACCGCATATCTAGAAGCATCTTCAAAAGTATCTCCCTTAGCGAGAGCAATCCCTAGAGCTGCTGTGAAGATATCTCCCGCCCCTACGTCATCTACTTGTGCTATTTTTGGAGGTTTAGCTATTATTAGACCCTCCGGAGATGCTATCATGGCTCCCCTCATTCCCAGAGTAACGGAAGCAAGCCAGAACATATCTGATAATTTCTCAACAGCCTTTAGTGGATCCTCTTCACCTGTAACAGCTCTCGCTTCTTCCTCGTTTGCATGAACTGCCAGATCTAGGCCTGCTATTCTGTCTAGCTTTTCCCCTTCCAACACGATCTTCCCTTCAGAGCTGAATGACCTGATAATTCCCTGGAGATCCAAGAGAACTATATTACCCATGGACAGGGATCTGGATACCACTTCCTCATTAATTTCGGAGGCTACTGGACCTAAATGCACCACATCAGCTTCCAGATAATCCAGATCATCTGGATAGATTGGTTCACACAGGGATGATAGGATTATGTTCCTATGATCGTTCTCACCCCTTATGACGAACCTCGTCGTTGGATGATCAGACACCTTTAGGTGCAGTTCCACCCCCTCATTTCTCAATTCTTCCAAGAATTCCTCTGGGAAATCCCTCCCTATTTTAGATACGATAATAGCTTTGTATCCTAATCCAGAGGCAAAGAGCGATCCATAAGCTACGCTTCCTCCTAATCTCACCTCTTTATAACCGCCCTTCCAGATCTCATCCATCGTCACATGCCCAATGGCCATATATCTACCGTCCATTCTTACCTCCTACGTCATTCCTCCGTAAGGGCAATCTATCTATACATGTTCCATTCTATCCAATTAATGAGGCAGGCATATAAACGAGTCCCCCATTTCGTGAGGAACCAAATTAAAGAAGGTGAGTTGCTTATTTACTTGACTTCAAATGAAATTTATTGCCACGCTTCTGCTCATGTTGTTACTTGCTGGAGGAGAATGGTCCTTATTAATCGGTAGTGCTCCAATAGAAGAGGCTTTAAGCATCTCGAAGATGGGAAGCAGTTACCTAGTTCTAGTTTCGTCCCCTTATGGATCGGGTGAAAACCTCACCCTCTCATCCGTCTTAGTAGAATTGACATCGAAGGGGGAAGTTGAGGAAATGAATAGACCCCTCTTGAGGGGGGACTTGTCTCTTACCTCAGTCTCATACGATAAAGGGAGGATCCTAGCGGTAGGTAACATAGTAAATAATGGCAAAATGAAGGGCATATTGATAGAGGAGTCGCCTAAGGGATGGATTGCTCATACGCTCAACATTAGTGGAAGTAACATTCAGGAGATCAAGCCAGTTAGGGATGGATTTCTACTGGCAGGGGGAATTGTGACCAAGAGGGGAGATTGGGATATCCTCTTAGTAAAACTCGACCACGATCTCAGGATCGAATGGGCTATTCAGGTGGGGAATAAGGGAGATAATGTTGTCTATGATATCGCAACCAACGGGAGTGAGGTATATCTCTTGGGACCTTCTCCCACAGGTATAATGGTCATCCGCCTATCTTTAGATGGTTCCATTAAATGGGCCCGATCTTTCTCCGCTGAGAAATACCTGAAAGGCCATTCTATCGTGGTAGGAAAGTATATAGCAGTAGTTGGATCAGTGCCTTACTGGATACATAAATCTGATGCTTTCCTTCTTCTCTTAAATAATTCTGGTATTCCTGCGAAGGTAGAGGTTCTTGAGGGAAATGGAACAAATTCACTGAATGATATAGCTTGGGATGGTAAGGCCTATTGGGCGGTGGGAAGGACCAATTGCTACACTGGAGGGGGGTGCGATGCTTGGGTTATTCAATTCTCGTCCCATGGCTCTGTAAAGGGAAGCAAGAGATATGGATGGAAGGGCATAGATGGGGCCAATGCCCTCCTCATCGATGGAGATAGGGAGATAATAGTGGGTCAGTCGGAGGGGAGGAATAGGGAGAGCCAGTTTGGCGATGCTTTTATCATGTCACTTAAGGGATGGTCTAGCTGTGTACCATCTGGGGATAGACCCGTAGCCGTTAAGACCCTGAAGTTAAAGAGTACTTATCTGAACCTAAGTAAGGTACATGCCGAGATCTCCTTTGAGAACAGGAAGTTAGACGTAGTGAGGGCAAACCTTAAAGCGAGAAACCCTTGTGGCTTAGATGTGGAGTATATATCTGGAATAGCTTTTGTGATGATAATTGCAGCAATCTTGATATTTCTGTTATATCTGCTCTCTAAAAGATTGAAATGATGAAATAGCTCGTCATGAATTAAATTAGAATAACAGAATCTATCAGAAGCCTGCCTAACTCTACACTTCCCCTTTAACCTTATTTTTGAGTCCCAAATACCATTCAGGGTATTCAGGATTCTCTATTCTTCTAGATGCCGTGTATGGCTTTATATCTAGTACGGGCGTCCCGTTAAATGCATCTAGGCCGGAGACAAATAGCTTGTTACCATCCATACTTTCCAGTTTTACTATGTGAAGACCAATAGGATTAGGTCTATGAGGAGAGTCAGTAGCGAATACACCTACTTTAGGCAGTTCTTCTAAGCTAAAGCCTAGCTTTACAAGCCTCCTCGGCCTCACCACTAGGACGTGCCTCTGATCTTCAGTTGTCTCGTGCAAGTAAGTTAGCAGGATTAGATGAGAAAAGCCCGCTAATCCCCTCAGTCCATCTGTATAATCTTTAAATACCTCCACATAGCCTTTAACTCCCTCATAACTGCTCTTAACTTCCTCAACGCTGGCTTCTGTTCTAATAATTCCTATAGGCTTGAAGCAGTATTCCATAATCTCAAGTAGGGCCTGCTTATTTATAACGAAGATCTGCATGGGAGGTCTAGTTTACTATTAAGAAAAGAAAGGAAAAAGGAGAGTGGAATCCTAGTATTGTTTATAATTCCAATCTTTTGCATCCATATCATTTATGAATTTTACTAAAAATTCCACTATGGCATTAAGCATCTTCTCTCCCTTCTCCTTTGTGGCCTTCGTTGGATCTCCGGTAGCACCGTAGGGTGTGAGTTCATCGAAAGTCCACTCTATCTTGATATGCTCTGGCAGCTTCGGTACTATTCCCTTGGCTGATTCCATATCAACTAGCTCAGGTGCTATTGCCAAGTTGATAGAGGTCTCTCCTTCTCCCGCATGTCCCAAACCATCCCAGACATCGAAGGTTCCTGGAGGTAGGAGCTTCCCTGCAGTAACCCACCAAGCATCCAGTACCGCTATCTTCGCATCCTTATGGGATACCTTAAACTGCCTAGCTGCGATCTCTATGGGCTCTATGTTCCCATCATGCCCATTTATTACCAAAAATTTCCTTATCCCGTGCTTGTACAGGCTCTCAAAGACGTCCTTTAGAACCGCAATGACCGTATCCGGCTTAAGAGAAACCGCTATAGGAAACATTGAGTAGTGTTCACTCATCCCGTAAGGTAGAGGAGGAACAACAAAAGCGCCTTTAACTCTCTTAGCAACTTCTTCGGCTATCTTCGTAGAAACTATTGTGTCGGAGCCGAAAGGTAGATGATCCCCATGGTTCTCGCACGATCCAACTGGTATCAAGGCCTTATCATACTTACCCTCTCTAAACTTCTTTCCATTAAGGAAAAGGAGGTTCACATCCTTATCCAAGATAATGCCCATCTATCATCACCGGCAAGTTAGGAGGGAATAAGAAATAACTTTATCGATTAAGATGCCTGACCAGAGACTTTACACATTCATGTCATCATGGATGGAAAAATAGGGATAAGGGGTCATGTTTCCAAAGAAACGGCCTCTATTCTATCTTCCTTTTTCAATCTGAGTTTTCTAGCTATATAATCGAATGTCCATTCATTTCCTCCAGACATCCCGAGGGGCCATTTTATCATCACCAGTATAAGAAGAGCTGAGTATATCAGTTCTATCAGTCCATAAAGTCTTAATCCTTCTTCTATAGGCTTTAAGGCAAATGAGAGTGCTGTGAGTATGCTCGTACCTAAGATGGCCCCTGTCATAGTACCTGATCCTCCCACGATGAGCATTATCACAGTGGTGAAGGTTAGATCAAAGGAGAAATCGTAGGGGCTTATATTTGTCGTTAAATGGGCAAATAGTCCGCCAGCTATTCCTTGAAAGAATGCGCTAAGCACGAAAGGTATCATCTTATATTTGGTTAGATTCACTCCCATGGCCTGTGCTGCTATCTCATCTTCCCTTATAGCGAGCATCGCTCTCCCATAGGAGGATCTCATGAGCATTATGTTTATGTACAGGAATATTATGACCCATCCATATGTCCAGAACAGGTTTGTATATGTGGGAATGGCGTTTATTCCTAGAGCGCCCCTAGTCAGTCCCCTAGCATTTATTGCTATTGTCTCAACAATGACCATGAAACCTAGAGTCATGACAGCGAAATAGTGGCCTCTAAGCCTTAGAGCCGGTATACCAACTGGTATCGCTAGGATGGCTGCCAGTATCCCGCCCATTAATAACGCTGGTAAGAAAGGCCATTGATAATTTGGTCCTCCAAGCCAAGATGGAAGGTAGGGCAGGGCAGCGAACTTTCTGGCTGCTGCTGGGAATGTTAAGAGCACTGAGGTGTAAGCACCAACTGCCATGAAACCAGCATGTCCCAGGTTGAATAGGCCGGTATACCCATTAGTGAGGTTAAGGCTGAGGACCATTAGTATGTAGACCCCTATGAGATCTATTATGAAGACCACGTACTTGTTCAATGACTGCTGGGCTACCCAGAGCAGGATAAAGAAGATGACAACAGCTATTAAGCCTCTAAAGATGCTTCTGTTTAACTTCATATCCTCACCTCCTCTTTCTGGCCGAGGAGACCCGACGGTCTAGTCAGCAGTATTATAACCAGCAGGGTGAAGACAATCCCGTCCCTGTAGGGCGCGTATCCAGGAGGAAGCAGCCCGACGGAGAGTATCTCAGCTATACCCAGTATATAACCACCGAGCATGGATCCAGCGACGCTCCCCAGTCCCCCAATAACGACGGCAATGAATGCCTTAACCCCTATCATGAAGCCAATGTTATATTGAATGGATGAGTACTTGGCACCCCACATGAAACCTGTTAGAGCTGCTATAGCCGTTCCGATAACGAAGGCTGTAAGTATAACACCGTCTATATCTATTCCCATCATTCTGGCTGCCTCTAGATCCTCCGCTGTGGCTCTCATGGCTATTCCTACCTTAGTTTTCCTCAGGAAAATCGTAAAAGCCACAACTATTATTATAGAAGAGGTTATAGTGAATATATCTATGTTGGCTATGCTGACATTTCCAAGGTTTATCCTATCGTAAAAGTAGTCAGGAGCTGAAAATGCATAGCTCTGGGGAGAGAAGATCATTTTTGCAAGATTTTCTAGGAATATGTAGATCCCCAAGCTTGTTATCAGTAGGGGGAGCTCTCCCCTACCTCTGAGCTTCCTAAATCCAACTGTATCGTAGAAAACTCCCATTATCCCTCCGAATATAGCGAGGGCCACGAAAGCTAAGGGAAAGGGTACACCCCACAAGGACATGAGGAAATATATGAAGAAAGCCCCTAGCATCACGAAGGCACCGTGAGCGAAGTTTATCAGCCTAAGTATTCCATACACGACCGTCATTCCTAAGGCGAGCAGGGAATACATGCTTCCCAAGACTATCCCGTTCACCAGCTGCTGGAGGACATAACTCGCGGATAGCATACCTAACCACCCAAATAAGCTTTTCTCACTTCCTCTAAGCTAATAACCTCCTTAGGAGTACCTGACATTTTGATTGAACCATTTTCCAGTATATATACGTAGTTTGAAACTCTCTGGGCCATCGTAATGTTCTGCTCCACTAAAAGGATAGTTACTCCCTTTTTGTTTATCTCCCTTATTGTCTCATATATCCTAATTATCAGATTAGGCGCTAAGCCTAAAGATGGTTCATCCATCAGGAGGAGCTCTGGTTTTCCCATCAAGGCCCTAGCTATAGCGAGCATCTGTTGCTCCCCACCACTCAGCGTACCAGCGGGCTGATCCTTTCTTTCCTTGAGTATTGGAAATAGATCCATCACGAAGTTTAGATCCTCCTTGATCCCCTCATCCTTCCTCGTATATGCCCCTATAATCAGATTTTCCAAGACACTGAGCCTAGAGAATATCCTCCTACCTTCTGGTACTATAGATATGCCCATCTTAACCCTCTTGTGAGGAGGAAGATGAGTCACGTCTTCGTCCTTGAAGAATACCTTACCTTTCTTCGGTCTAAGCAGACCTATAACCGTTTTTAGCGTTGTTGTCTTACCTGCACCATTAGCTCCTATGAGGGCCACTATGTCTCCATCATTCACCTTAATACTTACATCTCTCAGGGCCTGAATTGCCCCGTAATATACATCAACATTATCAAGCTTAAGCAAGGGCTTTCACCTCCCCTAAATAAGCTTCGATAACCTTTGGATCCTTTCTCACCTCATCCGGTGTACCTTGAGCAATCAGTATGCCGTGGTCTAGGACCTGAATTCTCTCTGCGAGGCCCATGACGAAGGGCATTCTATGCTCTATTATGAGGATCGTCAGAGAGAACTCTTTTTTCATCTCCTTAACGAGACCTTCTAGCTCCTTAGCCTCTGCTGGATTCATCCCTGCTGTTGGTTCATCCATCAAGAGAAGGTCTGGTTTTGAGACTAAAGCCCTTGCAATTTCGACTCTCTTCTGTATACCATAGGGTAAGCTACCAGCTTTCGTATATCTGTACCTTTTGATGTTGAGGAGATCCATTATCTCATTTACGAGGGAATTTAGCTCACTCTCTTCCTTCCTATACCTAGCGGAGCTAACGATTAGATCGTGAAAACCATAGTTTAGGTATTTATGGCCGCCTATCTTTATGTTCGTCTCGACATCAAGGTTCCTGAACAGTCTGAGGTTCTGAAATGTCCTAGCTATACCTAATCTGGCTATGAAATCAGGTTTCTTCCCGGTAATATCGACATCCTTGAATAGTATCCTACCACCACTCGGTTTTATGAAGCCATTTATCATATTGAATATCGTCGTCTTTCCAGCCCCATTTGGCCCTATAAGGCCGTATATTCTATCTTTAGGGAGCTCTAGACTATAAGACCTAACGGCCCAAAGCCCTCCAAAAGATTTCTTTATGTCCCTTACATCGAGTATGCTGCCCATTTGACTACATCCCTCCCATGACTGAGTAGAACCAATTTGAGATATTCAGAGCATTACCAAGGCTATTTATCTGATTGCGCCCTAATAAAGAGATATGATAAATATTTACGCAGATAGCCCACTTATGTTGCAAGGTTAGGGATGAGAGAAGCCTTTCCTCAACAGGCAGGTTACCAAGAGAGTCTAGGTTCGGCATCATAGTAGCCATGACCTATTTTTATAAAAATGTATAATTTTTCAATTAAATTTCCATTTAAAATGTTATAGTATAAATAAAATCCACGGATAAAGTTCTTATGAAATTGTTTTACAGTCAATATGACACATAGTTTAAATTGAGAGGCCCCCTTATTCGAGATCCCTGATGAAAAATGTTTACATTTCTTACTCTAATAAATATAATATATAGAATGGAATAGGGAGATGTCATTTATATAAAATAGGTAATCTATAAAATATAGATAAATAATGCAATAAAAACTTTAATACGGGTTTATAGGAAAAATAGACTAATTAGTTATCTTATTTAAAGCAAAATGACATTATTACATATTTTTAACATACGAATATCTACGATAAATCTCTGAATAGATGTGATTCTGATAATCATATTTAATATAAACTACATTTTAGCTATATTATTTTTAGATAAGAGAGCCTATAGGATCATATAGGAGCAGTATGTAGAGGCAGCGAAACCTCCCTCCTTTTAGTCCTATGCTGCTTCTACTTCGAGGAATGAACTCTCATTCTGTGGTAGGATTTTCTACGTTAAGTGGTCATTATGGTAGTTATGCGCCTTAGAGGTCTAATTACATTATTTTATACTTATGGTATATATGAAAAATATATTTGATATATACCATTTATTAGTAACTTTCTTCACCTAAAGCGGCTGGATAGATATATTTATAAGCTTTTCATAGCACAGTGATCATATGGATTCTAGAACTTGGGCTGCTATCTCTATTATCCTCCTACTCATAGGGTTAGTTATCGGATACTACGCAGGTGGAGCTGGAGCTGGCGGTGTTAAGACTGTAACTAAGACAGTAAGTGGAGGGGCTCAGACAGTAACAGTGACTTTAACTAAGACGGCAGGAGCCCCAGCTACAACGACTACAGCGGCATCTAAGAAGCCCATAAAGATAGGTGTGCTTATGGGGTTAACTGGCCCTTGGGCCTCCATAGATGGTCCTGCGTGGAATGGTATCCAGCTGGCTATAAAGCAGATCAATGACCAAGGAGGCTTACTAGGAAGGAAGGTTGAGGCTATAGTTATAGATACCAAGGGAAACGAAGCTGAGACTACAGCTGCCGCACATAGGCTAGTAGATGTTGAGCATGTAGTTGCCGTTTTGGGCTATACCGATACCCACTGGGTCCTAACTGCTGGGCCCATCATACAGAAGGCAGGTATCCCCTTCATAACACCCGGAGCCACTTACCCACTGATCCCCAAGAGAGTTGGTGCTTTCCTAGCATGCTTTGGAGATAACGTACAAGCTGCGGCGATGGCAGAATACGCCTATAATGACCTAGGATTAAGGAATATAGCTATCTGGCAAGATATAAAGGTAGATTACAGTGTAGCTGTAACTAAATACTTCAAGAACGCTTTTGAGCACTTAGGTGGTAAGATAGCTTACATAGACACATTCCAGACGGAGGATAAGGACTTCTCCGCGCTAATAGCTAGGTTGAAGAGTACTAAGGGTGTGGATGGCGTCTACATAGGAGCCATACCTGACAACGCTGGACTCATAGTGAAGCAGATAAGGCAGGCGGGAGTCAAGATACCGATTCTAGGAGAGGATGGATTCGATACCCCATTATTGGTTCAAGTAGCTGGTAAGTATGCTGAAGGCGTGCTCTTCACAACACACACCAGCTTGGAGAGTAAAGATCCTAGGATAGTTAAGTTCGTAAACGATTATAAGGCCATGTTCGGACACCCGCCTGAGAACGCCTTCGCAGCTTTAGGCTACGATGCTATGATGGTCCTAGCTGAAGCTATAAAGAAGGCCGGGACAGATAATCCAGCCAAGATAACTGAAGCTCTGGAACACATACATGGATTCCAGGGAGTTACCGGGGAGATAAGCTACGCTCCTGGGCAGAGAGTTCCACAGAAAGGTGTGGCCATAATAAAGATAGTGAATGGGAAATACAAGCTCGTGAAGATGGTCGTTCCCAAGTACATACCTCCACCTGAGGTAGGAGCCTGAGCTACCTCATTTCCTTTCTCTCCCTTCTTTTTACTTCGATAGGAAGAGAAGCCTAAGGGACATATTTTATTGAGGAAGTATGGAATTATGGCTTCGACGGTAATACATTTAGGTCAATATTCCCACAATCTGCCTTTAATATGGGCATTAATTCTCTTAATCTGGCAATAAAGATCTGATTAGACAAATTATTTATAAGATTAATGGGTGTATTGACCGGGGGTAACTTGAATTCTCTTCTCTCTAGGAGACATAATGAGAAGGTAAGGATCATTGTACACGGTGGTGCTGGTAATATTCCGCAGGATATCTCGGAATCATACTCTATTGGTGTAAGGAAGGCAGCAAAGGCTGGACTCGATGTATTGGAGTCAGGAGGTAGAGCCCTAGATGCCGTCGAGGCAGCCGTTGAGTATATGGAGGACGATCCTACCTTCGATGCTGGTAGAGGATCTGTGTTAAATAGGGAAGGATTCGTCGAAATGGATGCTATAATCGTGGATGGAGCTAGTTTGGGGATAGGATCTATCGCTGGAGTTAGAAAGGTTAAAAATCCGATAAAACTTGCTCGCATTATCATGGAGAAAACAGATCACAATATGTTCATAGGGGAATATGCGGATAACCTCGCAGAGAAGTTTGGTTTGCAGTTAGAAGACCTGGCTTACTTCCTTACTGAACGAAGGAAGTCGGAATGGGAGAAGATGAAAGAAGGAAAGGTAGATCCAATAAAGAAGGCCCTTTACTCTACTGTTGGGGCAGTAGCCTTGGATTTGGACGGAAACTTGGCTGCAGCCACATCCACAGGAGGCATACCCTTTAAGATGCCGGGTAGGGTAGGAGATACCCCGCTTGTGGGATGCGGGGCATATGCAGATAATGAGCTAGGTGCAGCGAGTGCTACGGGTCTCGGAGAAGCGATCATGAAGGTTGTTCTATCGAAGACTGCGCTGGAGTATATAGGATTGGAGGGTGACCCTATGAAAGCCGCTGTGAGGGCAATAAAGCTGATGGAAAGCAGAGTAGGAGGAGGGGCTGGCCTCATAGTATTAGATCCGGGAGGAGATGTGGGAATAGCATACAATACTCCAAGAATGGCTTTTGCATATAATGAAGGTGACAGGATAATCCATGGGGTGGATATCTCAGATAGGAGATCCTATGTGATACATTAGCTGGAAAGTTTAGCGGCTTATGAAGCGCTTTCTCTACGTCTACATCTCTGTTATAGCTATATACATCATAACATAGTTAGATGGGTGGGATAGTTAGTATCTATCTCTTTAGCAGTTGGATCAAATATCAAACAAAGCTACAAGCACTGTATGATCTGAGGGCTTTTCCATAAGCCTAGGCTCCATATCTATGTAACTTTCAGTGGATTTCTCGGCTAAAGGTTTGGTAGCCAAGATATGATCCACCCTCCAGCCCAGCATCCTTCCTATAGCATCCTTAACCCTGTAGTCATAGAAAGTGTACTGGTTGGGCTCGTTTGGGTGATGCTTCCGGAATACATCGATGAAGCCCCATGAGAGGATTTCCTTGAACGCCTTCCTAGCCTCTATATGGAAGTCCACATGATTCTTGAGCCTCTTGGGATTGTGAACGTCTATGGGCTCAGGAGCGACGTTCATATCGCCGCACCAGAGCACAGGCCAGTTTGGATCATATTCCTTCTCAAAGAGCTTCTTTAGATCCCTAAGCCATTGCAGCTTGTATTGGTAACGAGGATCGTCTATTTTATATCCCTGAGGCACGTAGGTATTTATCACATGAATCTCGTTATAGATACCCCTCACCAGTCTATCGGGATCTCTACCAAAGAGGCCAAATCTCACATCTCTAAGTTCCTCCTTAGAGGCTATAGCTACACCGTTATACCTCCCGGAACCATGGAATACCACGTGGTATCCTATGTCATTAAAAGCTCCAACTGGAAATTTTGGATCATCTACCTTAGTTTCCTGCATGCAGAATAAGTCTGCTTTATTCTCTTTGAGCCAAGAGGTCACTATATGTAGCCTAGATCTTATGGAATTTACATTGAAGGTGGCTACTTTTAGCCCCATGATTATGCCCCCTTCCCTCTACATTTAGGGAAGGTGAAAGCTTATAACGTAGTATCCAACTGAGAGAGCATTAAACTAGGAGATCACTGAGAGTCGTCTGTACCAAGTGATTCCTCAGCATTATGGAACTGCTTATCCAAGTATTTATAGGAAGCTCGAGCCTCTTTTTAATAAGGGAGAGGCACTCCTCCAAGCTATCGCATGTAAAGGGCCTCTTCCTTAATGCGTTTCTCACAGTCTCCCTTACATTCCATACCCCAATGGGTATATAGCCCGGATGTATCTCCCTGAGTATAAGCACGGATGCCTGCCTTCTCTCCTCAAATAGTTTTTCGGTAACTGCTAGCCTACCCGAGTAGTAGCATCCTCCCATACTCGCATACTCTCTCCTTCCATTGAATGGCTCGTAATCTCCAGCTATCCCTAGCCAATTAGTGAGGGTACCGGGGAACCAAGCTTCTATGGATTCATAGCTCCATTTATCCGGTATGAACAATATGGCCCATTTATTCCTCAGGTACTCTATGTAATAGACCCTGTACTCGTTTATCGGTGGAAATACCTTTATCTTTTCTATCAAAAACTTGGATATAAGATCATCTACGGCTGTTATGGACCATCTAGTTGGTACAAATTTTCTCCTCCTAGCTATGCCAAACAATCCGGCACTGAAGCCCTGTTGTATCTTCGATACCGGCAGCCCTCTCCTATAGAGGTCAATTACCGCTTCTCTCGCACTCATATCTCGATCATAATACACTCTTTCTATCCTGTGATCCGATCTCCCAGGCTCTACCTTCAATTCCTCGAGCTGAGCAGATGGGCCGAATGGTTGGTGATCTTCAGATATCACGATACCCCTCGGTGGATGCCTTAGCTTCGCCTCCATATCAACTGAGAGATCGGAGAGCATGGATTCTCTCAATTCTCTCGCGTACTTATCATCTAATTGGGTTACTTTAAGCTTCTTCTTTCCCCTCAATAGTTGAATCCTCATTCTAAGTATCTCCTCAAGCTCCTTCCCGAACCACCTCTCGGTCAATCCCAAATACTCGGTTCTACCTAGGAAGGGAGGGATCAGAGGACCTACATACACTTTCGGATAGCCATATCTCCCAACGAATATTTCGGGAGGAGAGGAACCTGCTATCTCTTCACCCTTGATTAAGGGGATGAATCTGAGTACTGATTTTAATTCTACCTTTTCCAGCTTCTTGATCCTGTAATCCCCAGTCAAGAGCTTGAGCTTCTTCATCCAATATTTTTAGGATGGCCCCCATATAAATTAATGTGATAAGGGAGATAAGGGTCAAGAGCATTTTAAACAGGAGCTACATAGGAGATTATTGCATAAACCCATATATCGGATGCTCACATGCTTGTGTTTACTGTTATGCCCATTATTATACAAAGCTTAGGGGATATTCTGAGCCATGGGGGAGCTATGTTTACGTTAAGGTGAATGCGCCTGAACTCCTCTCAAGGGAGATAAGAAGGAGGAAGAAGGGAGTTGTATATCTTTCATCCCTAACCGATCCTTACCAACAGGTTGAGTCGAGATATGGGATAACCAGGAAGGTACTGGAGATCCTATTGAGGAATAGATGGCCCGTGATAGTCCAGACCAAATCTCCCCTCGTCTTAAGGGACATAGACCTCCTGAGTAACATGGAAGCTAACGTGGGATTTACCATAATTACGCTAGATGAGAAATTGAGGAGGACCTTCGAGCCACACGCTCCTCCTGTTTCAGATAGGATAAACGCTCTTTCGAGAATTAAGAGGAGAGGTATAAGGACCTTCGCCTTTATTGGCCCCATACTCCCAAAAACTAGCTTGAACGAGCTAATACAGATCATAGAAGCGGTTAGAGATTACGTTGATGTAATATATTTCGACAGGTTAAACTTTAAACCTGGCCTTCGTGACAGGATGGATCACGTATTTTCAAGTATGGGGCTACCTGACTGGTCGACTGGTTTAAGTTCATATTATGTTAAGATAAAGAGATCGCTCAAGGAGTACTTAAGGAAAGAGGACATTTCTGGCGTATTTGTTTACTAAATTGCCTTCATTACCGCAGGTTCCTTAGTATATATCTAATTTTACCATCACTTGCCTATCTTTTTTGAGACAATTTAAGATTTATCCCGAGAACCTTTAAATTAAATGCCTATTCCTCCCCTAGGCTAGATGAAAACCCAGCAATATATGAGGTGATGTTGACATGGCCTTCTATGGTGGAGGTGAGTTCGATTCCCTAACTAGCGGGTTGAGAGATTTGAGGTCAGGATCCCTATTTGAGATACTCTCCATTGTGATCCTCCTTATAGCATTCATCCCTCTATTCACAATGGTTCCCTTAGCTGGTCCAATGGCTCCTAGGATGATGCCCCTAGCTGGCCTCATGATAACTCAGATATTCTTCATACTTGGAATCGCTTTAATAGCGGTCATTCTAGCAATACTTTCGTTTTACAAATTTTATAAGGCTGCAAGCCATTTCAAGGAGTACGATCCAAGTAGACTTGGCATAGGGAAAACTGGTGTCTTGCTCATCATAATAGCTATAATTCTCATAATAGTGGCTGGAGCAGTTCTTGCAGGATCTGTTGCTACCTCCTTCAGTAGTTCTTTAATTACAGGGCCATCCCATACTCCTATGGGTCCTGCTAATATAGGAGGAATGGGTATGGGTCTTATCGGAGCTGCCATTTCCCTACTCCTCATAGTGATCATTGCCGGCATTCTAGCTTTGATAGGCTCGATATTCTTCGGAATAATGGTAATGAGACTCGGGGAAATAGAAAATGTGGAACCGGGATTTAAGACCGCAGGCATAATATATATAATAAGCGTGGTACTTTCGTTGATTCCTTACATAGCCATAGTCGGGTTCATACTATCAATAATATCCTTGGTAATGATGTACTCCTATTCAGGCAAGAGCTTAGAAAAGCTCGGAGTTCCTTAGACAAGACGAGTTAGCTAGAAAGAAAGAGGGAGAGAGTGGCCCTAAGATATCTCTTTTAACCTTTTCTCTATTTCCTCTATCCTCTTTTTAATCCAATCTCTTCTCTCCTTCAGCCACCTTATTTCTTCTTCTCTACTGAGGGGATACGGGGGTGGAGCTATTGGAGGAGGTAACGCTTGAGGTTGAGGCAGGGGACCTCTTAGGTATGTCTCAATCGCCTCTCTCACGGTTATTCCAGCTGGGACAGGTATCCATGATATTCCAGATGCTGATAGAACCGATGCTGCATTTGGACCTACGTCGCTGGCAAGCACGACCTGAACCCCTAACTCCCTGAGATATTGGGCTAAGGAGGGCCCTGCCCCTCCTGGGATTTGAGCATAGGGGTTGCTCTCTACTCTCACATCAACCAACTTCTGGTCCTGAACCTCAGCTATGGCTATGAAGGGGGCTCGACCGAATAGATAGGATATCCTCGAATTGGGCCCCTCCGATGTATCAGAGGGAATTGCTACCTTCATGTTTTCTCCTCTCCCAGTTCACGTAGCCTCCTCTCTATCTCCTGGAGCTCTCTCTTCAGGTATTCTCTCTCATTCTCAAGCATATCCTTCTCGCTTATTGCCGGAGTATAGGGAGTTATTGGCGTCGGTGAAGTGGAAGGAGTTACTGATGTAGAACTTCCGGTCCAAGGCCAAGCTGTCCATGGCGAGGTCCAAGGCCAAGGTGGTATAGCAGAACCGAAGACTTGCCAAGCATGAACTACTTGCCCGCTAGGTGATATATAGAACGCCCAAGGACCTATGCCGCTCCTGCAGGGTCCTATGTATCTATAGCCACGTGCTGCTGCACTAGATATATATTGGGGACCGATCCACCAAGCCCAACCTCTACCCCATCCACCTCCAAAACCCCAGCCTCTCCTCCATCCTCCTCTCCGACCTCTACCCCACCATCCACCGAACCACCAACTCATATATATCACCAAGATAGATATCATAGTAATCTATAAAAAGGTAACCCTTCTATATACGCGATAGATATGAGGAAGAGGTGGAGGAGGGGAATAGGTGGAGGCCCAAGTCTAGGGGTATCTGGGCTTTACCCTCTGCTTGTGCTCCTTATGATACATAAAGGCGCCTTGCATGGCTATGAGATAAGGAGAAGGATAGAGGAGCTAACTAATATACCAATGCCAGCCGGATTCGTCTACGTTACCTTAGATAGGCTGGAGACCTCTGGCTTAGTTACATCCTCTCCTCTACCAGGGGATCCAAGGGGGAAGAGAATTTATAGGCTAACTCCTCTAGGCTTTCAGGTCCTGATATCAAGGATAAATGAATTAAAGGCCTTAAAGTCACTGATAGATAAGATACTCAATCTATATGAGGAATGAAATCCCTGTGGTGACGGGTGGTATGCAGGGTAGGGAGGAGGCATATGGAAGAGAAGGCTAGGGCATACCTAAGGATATACGGCAGAGTTCAGGGGGTATTCTTCAGATCTAGCATGAGGGAAGTAGCGAGAAAGTATGGAGTAACTGGATGGGTAAGAAATTTGAGGGATGGCAGCGTAGAAGCTGTTATAGAGGGAGATAGGCATGCCCTAGAGAGAATCATAGAGTGGGCGCATAGAGGGCCTCCTCTAGCTAGAGTGGATGACTTAAAGGTTAGGTGGGGCGAATATAAGGGAGAATTCGAGGATTTCAGTATACTTAGGTAGCAGCCGAATAGGGCAGAAGTAAAAGAGGAGCAGTAGATAATACGCTTACTACCAATTAATCATCAACCATCAGAATCAAGGGAAGATCCTTCGATATGGAAGCCGCACCGCATCATTTATATGTTTATTACCTCTACCTCCTAATTAATTGAGAGAGGGATTGAAATGAGTATGAGGGGAGGCCTCTCTCTATTAGGCCTCAAGATAGATATGATGCTTACCCTTTCCTTCATAATAGCAGTCTCTGGTTTTGTTTTTGTATTCCTGCTAGGATCCAGCCTCGGGTTAGTAGGCGGCTTAGCGGTAGCTCTAGCTTTTAACTTCCTCATGTGGCTGGCCTCACCATATCTCCTCACTACCATGTACAGATTGAAGCCCGTGGAAAGGGGTGATATGCCTTGGCTCTATTCCACTATTGAGATGCTTGCGATGAAAAGTGGACTTAAGAGGATGCCCAAGGTATATATAGCTCCAACTAATGTACCAAACGCATTTGCATTTGGCAGTCCCTTATTCGGATATGGAGTCGCTGTGACTGAGGGACTGCTACATACGCTGAATGAGGACGAGATAGAAGCGGTTCTAGGCCACGAGATAGGTCATATAAGGCATGGTGATATGCATGTAATGATGATCGCTACTTCCCTCCCAGCTATTTTCCTTTACATAGGTAGATGGCTCATTTGGGGATCCGTGCTTGGATATGGCTCAAGGGATAGGGATGAAGCCGGTTACACTTACATGATAGGAATTTCCCTTATGGTTATAGGATGGCTCCTTTACCTGCTAGCCCTGCACCTGAGCAGGTTAAGGGAGTTCTATGCGGATGCCCATTCAGCCACTACCGTCGAGAGAGGAGCTGAAAAGCTCCAGAGAGCTCTTGTTAAGATAGTTGAGAACACGGATCCTAAGCAGGGAGCTAAACTGGCCAGTGCAAAAGCCCTGATGATCACTGACCCGACCCAGAGGGAAATTGCTGAGGAGGACATAAGATCAATTATGGAGAGGGAAGTGTCCTTCTCCGAGAGGATCATGAGCCTCTTCTCCACACATCCAAGAATAGAGGAAAGGCTCAGAAAGCTGGAGGAGCTAAAGAGAGTAAGCTGAGATGGGTTCATATGATTATTCATCTCTGTCCTAGATCATCGATTAATAAAATCGATTCAATTAAATTCAATTTTTATTTTTATCCTTGGGAAAAACAAAATAGAGGGTGCATCCCTATTGGAGATGATGAAGGTAGCAATCCCCGCTAAAGGTCCTGAAGGTTTGGATGCCATAGCCTTTGGTCAGCCTTCTTACGCTCCCTTCTTCGTGATAATTACCGTGGAGGATTCAGAAGTAAAAAAGGTCGATGTGATAAGGAATCCAGCCTCTGGTCTCCTCTCTTACAGGGGACCTAGCTTGGCATCTTGGCTTAAGCATATGGGAGTTAATGTGCTAGTTTCCATATCACTTCCTGAAGATGTCATGAGGAGTCTGACCTCTTGGGGAATAAAAGCCGTCTTTGCGATGGGCAGAACTGTTAAGGAGGTATTGGATGCATATCTCTCTGGAACCTACAGGCCCCCTATGGAAAATAAAGGTGATAATAAGGGCCTGCTTCGTGGATAACCGATTATGTCTCTAATTCCACTTCACAGTATGGGATCGGCCTTCCTGCCAACTACTATTATGGGATCCCACACAGGAGCTAGAGGAGGAGCATAACCGACATCTGTAAATATGAGATCGCTGCTCTTGGGTTTATATGGAAGAAGAGCTGCAGCAACATTTATTCTAGCCAAAGCTCCTTCACCTATGGCTTGAACCCCTAATATTGTACCATCTTCATTTATCACGGCTTTTATCCAGATATCTCCCGGGTTTGGCATGTAATGAGCCTTGTTCTTTCCTTTTATCATTTCTCCCCTGATGTTGTATCCCATTTTTCTAGCTTCAGCCTCAGTTAAGCCAGTTCCTGCTACTTCCACTCCGAAGATCCTAGCTGTCCAAGTCTTGACGGCACCCGGAAACTCCACATTCTTTCCAGCTGCATTAGCTCCGGCTACTAATCCCATTTTATTGGCTACTTGAGCAAAGGGCATCCAGTCGGGCTTTCCAGTGACCCTGTTTATGACTTCAGCGTTATCTCCTGCAGCATAAATGGAATCCAAGCTTGTCTGCATTCTAGAATTAACCTTAACTCCACCAGTCTCTCCTATCTTAGCCCCGGCATCCTTCAGGAGGTCGACTGATGGCGCTATACCCGTGAAGACTAACACAAGATCTGCTTCTGTTGAAGTATCTCCTGATACTATCCTGAGACTGCTACCTGATCTCCTTATTTCCTCTACAGGCGTGCCAAAATGAAATTTCACCTCCTTTGCCAATAAATCCTTCAATATGAGACCCATATCTTCATCTAGGCTCCTTGGAAGGGGCCACTCGAAGTATTCAAAGACATGCACTTCTTTGCCAAGTCTAGCGATATTCTCAGCGAACTCTAAACCATTAAGCCCTGCTCCTATCACCGCAACTCTCTTAGCTTTAGTTAACCTCTTTTTGATCTCCTCTCCATCATCCAGGTGATGGGCAGTTAGAACACCGTCCTCATCGATCCCTGGTATTGGAAGCATTTTCGACTTGGCGCCCGTAGCGACCACTAGGACGTCGTAGCTCAGCTCTTTAACCTCATCTCCCTTCCTGTATATTACCATCTTCTCTCTTGGATTGATGCGCTCAGCAACAGCTTGAAGCTCCAAATTAATCCTTCTCTTCTCAATGAAGAAATTCGGAGGATAGTACATTAGATCGTCCAGTGATTTAACAACACCTCCCACATAGTAAGGAATGCCGCATAGGGCGAAACTGACATATTTCGTTCGTTCTATCACTGTTATCTCACTTTCAGGCTTATGCTTCCTTATCCTACTAGCAGCGGCCATGCCGGCAGGTCCAGCACCTATGATAACGGCCCTCAATCTATCACCTCACCTAAGAGCAGGAGGAAATTTTAACATATGCGCATGGCATGAGCCGGTCTACATTACACTAACTAAAGACGTACCAAAATCATATATGGGTCTTTACAACTAAGACCTTTAAAGGACTTCTCATCTCATAAGCCAATTCAGATCCATGATCTCCGAGTTGAAGAGTCCATTCCACCATAATGGGTGTAGCATAGCTGGATTTCATTTACGATAAAATATTGATAAGATAGGAAAAGAAAAAGAAAATAATTCTTTGGCTCCTCACTTCAGTAATATTCCTAGAAGGAGACCAACTCCCAAAGCTGTTATTGTGGTCAATACCATAAGTAAGTTATTCGCCATTGCTGGTACTATATCTGGAACCTCACCTTTAGATCTCAGAGATCCCTTAGCAGCTCTATAACCGAATGGTAATGATATCAGGGAGACGAGGCACGTTAAGGGGAGTATGTCCATCAGGGAGAACAGAACTATTAGTGCATAGTTTATCGCGACAAATGCCGCATATACCTTGGAAGCAGTTTCCCTTCCCAACATTATAACCGTATGCCTTCTCCCGGCCTCCTTATCAACTTCCGCATCAGGAAATTCGTTTATGAAGAGAAGCAGCCCTACCAGAATTGATACGATTACAAAGGAGGGCCAAGCCGATCCGGCGATGGTACCAGCTTCGACTGCATACATCCCTAGCACCATTAGCCCGAACCCTATGCCTGCAGATGGCTCTGATGTGAAGGGGACTTTCGATAGAAGGGGGGTATAGAGGATCACGAGTGATAAGCCAGCCAGTCCTATGAGGAATACCAGAGGTATCTCTATAAGGAAGTATACGGCAATTAGCAGAACTAAGACAGAGGATATAGATCCAACGAAGATTGCCATGTGTGGATCCGCTCTTCCTTCAACTAAAGCCATTATTCCTCCACTAAATGGGGTCTTGGGAGTCTTTGCATCGATACCGGATTTGTAATCAAAGTAATTGTTCAGAGAATTTACCGCTATGTGGGCGAGCAGCGCACCAGTTAAAGCTATCAATGTATCGATCACTCTGAGACTGTAGCCATCATACATGGCCGCAGCCATCCCAACAAATATCGTTATAGGAGTTAGAAGTAGGAAGTTTAACCTGACTATCTCAGATAGTTCCTTGAGACTCATGAATCCTCACCCTCGCCAACTACGTGGATTACTTGCTAGGAGGGAATTTAAGAGTATAGTTATAAAATATAAGAAAAAAGAATATATCCAAATCATGTGCCGACTATCTGGTGCTGTTACTTACTCTTGATCCTATTTCTCCAGCTCATACTGGCTTCTATTATCTCATCTAAAGTGACTTTTTCTTCCTTGACTATCTCGGGAGAGTAATCCGCTAAAGAATCGATAAGTTCTCCTTTGCTCATTTTGCTCTCATCCAATATTATTGTTGCCCTTCGAGTGAAGCCGTTGACGAAAACTCTGTATACTGCTAGGTTACTTGCCAAGTTGTACTGCAGCTTGGATCCCTCCTCCGAAGTTAAGGCAGGAAGTTTAAGCTCTAATCTTAGGAGCTCCTTTTTCTCCATATTTCTCTCTCCCTTTCTCTACTCCAACATCCTTTCCTTTCCTTCTCTTCTCCTTCCCTTCTCTAACTACTCTCAAAGTAGTTCTTTAGCTCCAAGTAAGTCTTCCTATACAGCTCGCTTTCCCTTATTTTCTCAATGAATTCCTTGCTTCTGAAGTATTTGTCCTTTCTATAATCCCAGTCAGGATGTAGCTTCTTCCATTCATCCCAAGAGTAGCTAAACTGAGCTTGAACCTTATCCCTATACAGCTCAGGTATCACGTTAAATGCGCAGAAGGGGACTATCCTTCCATCGGGCATGGAATAGTGAATAACGCACCTCTCAACCCTCTCAACGTCGTAGTTGTACTCGTCTTGGAAATGCATCATTCCTATGAAGAGGGTTTTCCTGTGAAACTCTCCTAAGGCTTCATATGTACCTCTGGCGAAGGCGTTCTCCACAAGCCTGAGAACGCTTAAACTCTTGGGAGCGTATTTGGGATCGTAGAAGCTCCTGAATTTAAGAAATATCTCGCTTCCGACTTTTAACTTGCTCAGCTTACCCAAACGCTTCCATTTCTTGAGCTCATCTGCCTTCTTATCGAGGAACTCAGCGAACCCATCGACGTCTATGAACCTCGTAATCGGAATCACCCTACTGCCATCCAAGAAGACATATGTAGCAGCCCCGCAAGCGAAGTGTGAGGTCATGTAGTACCTCTTATCAGCGAAGGCCTCGAAGAATCTAGCTATATGACCAGCTATAGGCACTGGGTACCAATCATCCCTCGCAATAGCTCCATTCGTCTGTTCTTCTATCTTCTTAATAGCTCCAGCTATTGTTATCCTGAACATCTGCCTCTCCCTCTTAGGAACCCTTCCCACCATGGACAGGGGTTGTATGTTGACCCCCCTGACGATGTCCAGGTGATTCAATCCAAAGTTTATTATCGCACCCAGTTCATGGTCGTTGACATTTCTAACGGCAGTAGGAACGAGAACTATGCCTGGACCACCGGCCTTTCTCACATTCTCGAATATTAGAGGGATTTCCCAATGGTTCTTCCAGTTGGTCTGGGGGGTCATGCCATCGTAGCTTAGGTAAAGGGTGTTCACCCCTACTTCCCTTATCTTTCTCGCAAGTTCGGGGTCAAACGCTAATTTTATCCCATCAGTATTCAGCTGCACATGGTCATAGCCCTCTTCCTTAGCGATCTTCAATATCTCTATGAGATCATCCCTTAATGTTGGCTCGCCTCCAGTGAACTGTATCGCGTTCGCTCCTATATCTTGCTCCCTCTTAGCGTTTCTCAACATCATCCTTATTTGATCTAGAGTGGGTTCGTAGATGGGTTGCCCCTCCTTGGCATAGAAGAAGCAGTTGCTCACGAGAAATCCATCTCCGGCTATAAAGGAGTGCCCATCGTTTTCTACCTCGAGGTCATAGACGTAACCATCATAATCCTCTTCTGATATCTCTTCAACTACGTCGACGTAAAAGTCATTGATCCTCTTTATCCTTGGGTTCTTCCTCGTGTCAAGATCGCCAAGCCTCTCCTCATGCTCTTTCCTCAGCTCAAGCATTTCAGTTAATCTCAACATATCGTTACCAGATATGTAGAGCTTGTATAGATCGTGGTTTGCCCCCTTCATTTTCTCTTTTTTAACCTCGTAAACCCTCGTAAACACTCCAAGTGAAGCTAGGAGGTATATCATGTCCCTGATGAGACTCCTTGAGACACTTGCATATCCTATGTTCAGATGCCTCTTCCCCCTGACCACGTATCCATCACCATTAAAGAGACCACTAAGAAGGGCAAGCTTCACATCAGGCGGGAAGTTCAAGAACTGTCTTGGGTTCCTCTTGTTCTCCGCTTTCTCTGGAATTCCTAAGACGTACTTGAATACAGCTCTCATAAGCCTGCTACCGATCACTATCTGCCTCGCTTTCCCCTCCCATTCAAGTAAGCTGTAGGGGAGATTGAGGTTCTCAAGAATCGAGACTATCTCATCCTCCACATCATCATGGGAAACTGTTATCCTAAGATCCTTGTCCGTATAGTTCCCATCGGCAATAAAGTATCCAATGAGCTTAGCGAGTTCCGGTGTTATTTTCAATTTTGAAGGTATCTCATGACTAGTTGCATCTCTACCAAGCCTGAAGTTTCCTTCAGCGTCCCCTTTAGCATCTAGCTCGTAGAATGCCTTGAGGGGCATCGAATCCCTGTGCTTCCATTGATAGATCAAGTCTCCATATCTTCCCTTCAATGGACCTAGATCAAGATCACTTATTCCTCTAACATAAATTTTCTCTTTCTCATCATCGGGAATTTCTTTAAATGCCTCGAGGAGATCTATCTCGTCAAGGGAGCCATCATGTTTAAAGTTCCACAGGAGAACGAGTTCATTCCCGACTTTAATCTCATCGGCCCTCCTCTTCACAAGTTCTCCGTTCTCATATACGAAGAACTTGTGTTCCGGAGTTGTCTGTATCTCCCTTCCCGTATGGGTCTTAATCCTGAGGATCTTGCCTTTATGCCTCCTGCGCAGGAATTTCGTGACCTTCGTCCATTTGGCCTCTCCGTCATTGAACGTGAGGACGTAAAGGTCGTGAGGTATCGAGTATTCCCCTTTGAATCCCCCTATCTCAACTTTATTCTCAAAAGCAAAGCCCCCTGCAATCTCCTCAAACTTGGCAATCATCGTGGATGTGCCGAGTTTAAATAAAGCCTCCTCATTTCCGGGGAAGCAGTACCAACAGGAGAGGTTACATCTATTCGTCAGAACTATATTAAGGAGGCTGGTATGAGAGCGGTGCCTAAGGCAGAGGCCGCAGTCGAATGGGCAGTTAACTCCTGTGTTCTCAACGTTATAGCTAGAGAGTTTCCATTCATATGCCCATTTCATGAATTTCTTGAATAAATAGGCGTCTTCGTAGTAGACCTCGGTTATTAGTCCTTCAGGACACTTCTTAGCGAGCCATATTTTGCCTTTCTCCTCCCAAACCAGTGATTGAACGATCTTCCTGCTCTCTGGACAGAGTGAGAAGGTCTTGTAAGGTAAACCAGATTTATAACCATAGTTAACGTTCTTAAGCCTCTCCTCCAATTCCTCTTCAGTCATTTTGGGATATTCTATTACCTCGCGAACGTGTTTTGATGCCTGAGCGAACTCCTTCTCGCCAGTGGGTATCTCTTCAAGAGCTTCCATTTTTATCACTACCTATAGGATAACTAGGAATGTAAAAAATCTAATGGTTGCGTAAGATGTACATTATGATGAGTTCATGAAAGAGATGAGGAGAATAGCGATGCATGGGATACCATTATCGATTCAAAGGTTGGGAAGGAAGGGAGACTTCAGCCCATGACCTGTGAGTATCACAACCGTGCGGTCATGTCTCTCCAGTCTTCCCTCTCTTGACCATTTTTTATAAGCAGCATAAGCTACCGCTGAGCTGGGTTCAACATAAAACCCAGATAGGGCAAGTTCGCGATAGGCATTTAGTATCTCATTCTCTGTTACTACTTCGGCATCTCCACTGGATCTCAGTTCTTTGATCATGAGGTCTAAGAGAGGAGGGTTAGTACTTATCAGAGCATCAGCTATGCTCCTAGTAGTTTCAGGAGGCGAGTAAGATGTCCCCCTAAGTTTATGATAGACAGGTGATACAATCTCCGACTGGCAAGCCACAATCTTGGGCATTTCATTTATCTCTCCAGAGGAGAGCAGGTGTTTGAACCCCTTTATAACTCCTAGTAATAGGGTACCCGCTGATACAGGAAGGAAGATATGATCTGGAGCTGACCAATTCAGCTGCTCATAGATCTCATAGGCCAATGTCCTCATGCCGTCCCTGAAGGCAGGATGGTAAACATGCCCTACATAGAACTTCCCCTCTTCCTCTTTCATCGCCGTTTCTGTTAATTTTTGCCTATTGCCTTCGATTTTTACGATTTCAGCGCCATAGGCTTCTATCTGTTGCACTTTAGAGCCACTCGCGCTGGCTGGCACGTATATTCTAGCTTTAATACCAGCCCGGGCGGAGTAAGCAGCGATGGAAGCTCCTGCATTCCCCGATGAATCTTCAGCCACAAATCCTTCCCTAGATAAAACCTCATCTCGAATAGCTGAGATTAGAGAGGAAGCACCTCTATCCTTAAACGAACCCGTAGGGTTAAGGAATTCGAGTTTAAACATGACCCCCTCCTTAAACTTGACAAGGGGTGTCCATCCTTCACCTAGGGTTACCAGATCCTTCCCTCTCAAGTACGGATATGCCTCTACATAGCGCCACATACCCATCTCGTGGTGCGCTATCTTCTCCCTCCTGAATGGCTCCTCTATAACAAGCTCCAAGACCGAATCGCATGGGCATCTAAAATCGAGGGGATTGCTTGTCTCATAATCGCACTCTTGGCATACTGCCCTATACCCAAGGACCATATCGCAATGACCTCTCCTAAATCATCTGTGCCCCTTTTATAATTATCCTCCATTATCATTATCAGAGGATCCCTAATCTGGGCCTGAGTAGATGTTAGTTAATTTGGTATAGGGGAAAGCTAATCATTAGTTTGAGCTCTTTCCAACGAGGAGGCTCCCAGCTAGCCTAGCTATAATGCCACGTTACACTGCGGGAGTGTATTGCGATTTATTGCCGTAACGATAACGATTAAATGACTAAAGAGGGAGATTAGCTTTATATTTATTGACCAGGTAGTCAATTAATAAGGGACCCATATGAGCGTAGTAGAGGAAGAGGTAACTCATCAAGAAAAATCAGTTAGGAAAGAGAGGATTGCCTTTCCAGTCCATGATCATATGGACTTGAATGATGAACTATTTGAACATTTCGGTCATGCTCCAGCTTATCTATTGGTAGATGTATCGGAAGACGGCAAGGTGATACGCACAGAGACTCTCGATAATATCTACCGAGAGGAGCATGGACCAGGCGTTGTCCCATCTCTACTCGCCAATGCAGGGGTTAACACCTTGATATGTAGAGGTATGGGGAGGAAAGCTGTGGATTACTTCCAGCAATATGGCATATCTGTGATAATGGGGGCCTATGGGAAGGTGAAGGATGTGTTGGACTTATATCTATCCGGCCGCTTAACTTCTATAGAGTATAGGCCCAGAGATAGGTGGAAGGAGGAACATGAATTTAGAGGGGAAGGAGAGTACGAGGAGGAAGGCTGAGTCTCCTCATGAAGTGAGGGAAAGGATAATAAGGGGGGCTATGAAGATATTCGCCAAGCAGGGATTCTTCAAGACCCCAGTTCATCTCATAGCTATGGAGTCTGGAGTCTCGAAGGGTTTGATCTTCTGGTACTTCTCATCAAAAGATGAGCTGATTCTGGAAGTAGCTAGAAGGAGCCTCCCTCTAGATCTGATGAAAGAATGCCTAGGAAGGGAGCTTGAAGGGAGGAGGCTCCTAAAATGCATTGGAGAGAAATACCTAGATAAGTATGAAAGCGATGAAATGAGACAGCTTCTTATACATACGATGGCCATCGAGGCGTTATATCCGGAGGTTAGGAGGAACATTAAGGAGTTATGTGAGAACCTCCTGAAGGAGGCGGCTAAGAGGGCATTCGGTGACGAGTCAAAGGAATCCGTAATCAGGATGAGAGGTTTCTTCGGTTCCCTACTTTGCTATGTTTTGAGGCCACCGAGCGATATAAGCAGCGATGAGTATTTGAATGGAGCCATAGATCTAGTATGGAGAAGCGAGGCTGCATGAAACCGATAGAAGCTCGTGATTTAGAGAAGAGCTTTGGGAAAGTAAGAGCCGTAAATGGTGTGAGCTTGTACGTAGATAAGGAGGAGATATTCGGCCTACTCGGACCTAATGGTGCCGGAAAAACAACCACCATTAGGATGATAACTGGTATAATACCTCCTGACAGGGGGAGTGCCCTCATTATGGGGCATGATGTCCTTAGGGAGCCTATGAAAGCTAAAGCCCATATAGGAGTAGTCCCTGAAATAGCAGCTCCTTATGTAGATTTGAGTGCTTGGGATAATCTAATGCTCGCTGGGAGGATATATCACGTTAGCGATCGTGAAAGGAAAACTAGAGCCAAGGAATTGCTGGAGGTATTGGGTTTAAGCGAAGCTGCACACAGGAAGGTCAAGGGATTTTCTAAGGGAATGAGGCAGAGGCTCCTGTTAGCGATGGCCCTCATCAGCGACCCCGATATACTAATCTTGGATGAGCCTACCTCAGGACTAGACGTAATAAGTGCTAGGATGGTTAGATCAATCATCCTAGCTCTTAGAAGGGAGGGCAAATCCCTCCTCCTCACGACCCATAATATAGAGGAAGCTGGTATGCTATGCGACCGCATAGCGATAATCAATAAGGGCAAAATAATAGCTGAGGGAAGCCCAGAAGATCTGAAGATAAGCTTTGAAGAATTCAGAAATATTAGAGTAGTTTTGGAGGAGGATCTGGGCGGTATAGAGAGGGCTTTGGAGGGCTTTGATGTGCTAATTCAGGGAAGGAAGGTATCCATCATGTGCAGGCAGGACGAGGTCGATGAAGCCATTCGCAAGATTGTAAAGCTGGCTGAGTCCTCAGGAGTGAGGATAAAGGAAATCCAGACAGCAGGTCCAAGCTTTGAGGATATATTCATGAAGATTATAGGGAAGTGAGGGATGTGAGGACAGGTAATTGGAAGCCTTACCTCGAGAGCGTCCTAGCATTATCAGTGAAAGATGCCAAGATTTATTTCCTGAAGGGACCTGTAGTCATATTAGGTTTGTTGATGCCATTTTTCCTCTGGCTCGCCTTCGCGGTGGGAAATAGAGTCACTACGAGCGGCATTCCTACACTAATATCGATCACCGCTTTCTTCACAGCTTCAGCAGTTACTCCAGTTGTGATACCTTGGGAAACCAGACAAAGATCACTTGAAATGCTCTTAACTGGACCAGTAACCATGGGGATGATCATACTAGGGGACTCTATAGCCTCTTCTCTCTTAGGGATCTTGATCTCCCTTGTATTGATTGCGATAGGATTTCTGCTAGGAGTTGGAGCCAACATGCTTGTTTTGATACCAGCCCTCGTGATAGCTTCCTTCTGCTATTCCTTCCTAGGACTGATCTTCTCTTCAGTTCCCTCTGACGTTCCCGCAGATGCCATAATGCTAGCAAGCGCTGTAAGGCTACCCTTGATCTTCATTAGCGGCATATTCATTCCCCTCGGCAACTTACCTTCTCCCCTCTTATGGATAGCCCTTTTATCTCCTCTGACCTACTTCGCAGATGTGGTTAATCTATCATACTATGGGACTTCCTTCCTACCTCCGATCCTAGATATGGCTGCGTTGACTTCCTTCGCCCTGCTATTCCTCTACCTTTCTATATGGCTGAACAGAAAGGCTATGCTTAGAAGACTATAGGATGGGGTAGGTAAGGTAGGTGGGGTTATCCCCTACCCATCTTGGAGATGCATTCCCTAACTTGGCTTATTATCCTAGCTCCCTCATCACCGGATCTCCCTACTCCGGCTTCTATTACCCAGTTACCTGAATACCACATTTCCCATCTAAGTCCCGGATAATCGAAGTAAGCATATCCAGATTTCCTGCCTATATCGTACTTCCAAGAGGTATAGTTCTCTTTGAATTTCTCTGCATAATTTACGATCTCTCTAGCAACCTCTTTAGCCAACGCATCATTAGGCATCTTCATAAAGGCGACATAAACGAGTATCTTTGATGGTGGCTTATATTCAGCAAGCAACTGTACTCCTGTACCACCTCTCAACGATAGTCCTTCAGGTGTTGTATGAATGAGCATTGGTCCCCTTATACTAAGCACATCACATTTGAACTCATAGGGGATTTCGCTTATGCTCATCGTTCTTGGTGGAACTGGCATAGCTTTACTTCTTTGAACTATATAAAGGGCTAATAGCCCGATTACTACAATAATAACTATTATCGCTACTATTGTTCTCCTATCCATCGAATCACCGATATAGATGGCACGCCACCCAGTGGCCTGGCTTCACTTCTATCAAAGGTGGTTCCTCTTTATCACACGGTTCAAATCTCCTGAAGCACCTAGGATGGAATCTACAACCTGTAGGCGGGTTCACCGGGCTGGGAACATCCCCATGAAGCACTATTCTCCTCTTCTTAACGGTAGGGTCAGGCACAGGTTTTGCTGAGAACAGAGCCTGAGTATAAGGATGCATCGGATTTTCAAATATCTCCTCGGTATCTGCAAGTTCTACTATCTTGCCTAAGTACATGACAGCTACCCTGTCGCTTATAGTCTCCACCTGAGATAGATCATGGCTTATGAAGAGATACGTAAGGTTGTATTTCTCTTGAAGCTCTTTGAAGAGCAGGAGAAGCCTTGCCCTAACGGAGACATCGACGGCTGATGTAGGCTCGTCCAGAACCAGAAATTCTGGCTTGAGAACTATTGCCCTAGCTATTGCTATCCTCTGCCTCTGACCTCCCGAGAACTCATGAGGATATCTTCTAAGATGTTCCCTGCCGAGACCAACCTCCTCCAAAGCTTCTATTACTTTATTGTAGGCCTCTTCCCCTTTAGCAATCTTTTGAACGATTAAAGGTTCAGCTACAATATCTTTCACCATCATTCTTGGGTTAAGAGCCGTTAAAGGGTTCTGGAAGACTATCTGCATCCTCTTTTTATATTCCCTCAATCTCTTTCCCTTCATGTAAGCTAGATCGTATTTTGGAAGTAGCTCCTTCAGCTTCTTTTTATCTTCATCTCTCTCAAGCCTAACTATTTCCCTTACCACCTCATTGGGGACGTCGAAGAATATATGGCCTGATGTCGGATCAAGAAGCCTTATTAGGGTCTTACCCAAGGTAGTCTTTCCGCAACCAGATTCTCCGACCAGACCCAAGGTCTCTCCCTTATTGATCCATAAATCGACCCCATCTACTGCTTTAACCCAAGCTACTGGTCTTTTAAGGACACCTCCCAAGACTGGATAATGCTTTTTCAAGTTTAAAGTTCTAATGAAAGCTCCTTTCGTCTTCGTTAGCCATTCATCATAATCAACGGTCAAGATCTCTTCACTCATTCCTCATCCACCTCCTTACTATAGAGAAAACAGGCTACTCGATGGCCTGGCTCAATCTCAACAAGCTTTGGCTTCTTCTCCTTACATATATCCATGGCATGAGGACAACGTGGGTGAAAGCGGCATCCTGAAGGTGGATTTATTAGGTTAGGTACCGTGCCAGGTATGTATTTCAGGGGCCTCCCTGGCATGGGTATTGCTTCAAGCAGTCCCTTTGTGTAAGGATGCATGGGTTTCTTGAATATTGTGTAAACGTCTCCAAATTCCACAATGCGGCCAGCATACATAACTGCAACGAAGTTGGACATCTCAGCGATTACACCCATATCGTGAGTTATGTAGACGAGGGTGGATCCAAATTTCTTCTTCATATCCTTCATAAGCTCGAGTATTTGGGCTTCAACAGTTACATCTAGGTTTGTTGTCGGCTCGTCCGCTATCAGTAGGTTAGGATTACAGGATAATGCCGTGGCTATGACGATCCTCTGCTGCATTCCTCCACTAAGCTCATGGGGATACATGTCGTAAACCCTATCTGGATCGGAAATGCCCATCATACCCAACAGCTTCACCACTTCCTTCCTAGCTTCCTCCTGTACCGGTCTCCAATAAAGCCTCTTAGCAATAGGCATCTTCTTAATGAATCTAACGAGAATATCCCTCTCATTTTTCCTAGCTCTCTTCAATATGCTAAGCTTCCAGGAGTTGATGAGCCCTTCCTTCTTCTCCAGGCCCTTTATCGCCCTATCTATCATCTCATCGAATCTGTGTATAAGTATGGCTTCGGCCACTTGATCCCCTACCTTATATACGGGATTCAATGCAGCTTTAGGTTCTTGAAATATCCTAGATATTTCGGATCCTCTCAATTTCCTTAATTCTTCCTCAGGCATTTCAGTCAGTACCAAGGCATCTCCATCCTTGTAGTAGATCACCCTGCCCTTCACTATCTTCCCCGGCGGTGGTACCAAGTTCATCATGGCATACGTAGTAACGGACTTTCCACTTCCAGTTTCACCCACTATTCCTAACGTCTTTCCCCTAGGTACATCCAAGTCAACTCCATCTATTGCTTTAACAATGCCCTCATAGGTGAAGAATCTCACTTTCAGGTTCCTTACCTCCATTATATTCTCAGATTTCTCCGTACTCATATCACCTTACCTCCTCCTCAAAGTCGGATCCAATATGTCGCGGAAAGCATCTCCCAGCAAGTTCCAACCGAGAACGAATGTGAAGATGAATATACCCGGATAAGTGTACGTATACCAGTAGGCGAATGGATTACCTGTCGTGCCGAGAAGCCAGTTCCTGGACATCGCAATTAGCTGCCCCCAATCAGCGTATCCCACTGGAGCTCCAACTCCAAGAAAGCTCAAAGCAGCTGCTGTTAAAACCATGGATCCCATATCGAGCGTTGATAGTATTATGACCGGATAGATGCTATTGGGAAGTATGTGCTTCAGTAGTATTCTAACACTAGAAGCTCCTATTGCCCTAGCGGATTCCACATAGTCCTCCTGCTTTATTTGGAGCACGCCTGCTCTCGTTAACCTTGCATAGGTGGGCCATCCAACGAGGACTAGTGCCTTTATCACATTGTCAAGACTTACTCCAAAGGCTACAACGAATGCCATAGCTAAAATGAGGCCGGGAACCGCATACACTATGTCTACTATCCTCATGAGTATATCATCGAGTGTCCCACCGAAATATCCAGAGATAGCTCCGACTGTTATCCCTATGGCTAATGCTCCAGCTACACCAATGAGTCCCACTCTAAAGGCTGTTATAGTTCCCCATATACACCCATAAAAGAGATCATATTGACCTCCAGTAAGCCCGAAGGGATGCTCAGGCGATGGAGGCGATGGAGTTGGGTAGTAGCCGAATCTGGGAATCATGAAGGGATCTCTTCCAGGCCTTGGTGGAGCCAGCACAGGAGCTAATATTGCCAAAATTGTGAAGAAGAGTATTATTGCTAGGCCAGCTATTGAAAGAGGACTCTCCCTTATCCTCCTGATCGTAAACTTGAGCTCCTTGTACCAAGCTCTTTCCCTAAGCGGAACCTTGTACGCTCCTCTCGATACAGTCTCACTCATTTCTATCTATCACCTCTCACTCAAGTCTCACCCTAGGATCTATGTAGGCATACAGTACGTCGACGATCAAGTTGGCGAACACGAAAACAGTGCCCGCGAATAGAGCAAATGCGAGAACTGCTGGAAAGTCAAGTTGGGTTGCCGCATGAGCTGCCCAGTAACCCAATCCCTTGAATTCAAATACCGTTTCCGTTATCACAAGTCCTGTTAAGAGCCCAGCCACCAGAACACCAGCCATGGTAACCACAGGAATTAGAGCGTTCCTTGTTACATGCTTATCTATGACTACCTTCTCCGATACGCCCTTGGATCTAGCAGCTAAGACATATTCTTTATTTAACTCCTCAAGCATACTTGATCTCATGACCCTCATTATTCCAGCATTCCCCACGATCACCAAGTTTATCACTGGAAGGAAGAGATGCCTCGCTGCATCCACGAATACGTAGAGATTACCATTGAGGATTGCATCTATCGTGTAAAGGCCAGTATACGTTCTCCAGCTGGGAGACATGACTATTGCCTGGGCCTTTATGCCCAACCTGCCTGGTGGGAATATCCCTAGGGCGCCATAAAATATGGCTAGGAGGACTATTGCTGACCAGAAGGTTGGAAGTGACCAGCCAATTATAGCGATAACTCTGGCGAGATGATCTGCGAGTTGATCCCTCTTGATAGCTGATATCTTCCCTAACTTCATACCAACTAAGACTATTAAAGGAGCTGCATATATCGCAATCTCAGCAGTAGCTGGCCATAATTCAATAAACGCCCTTATAACAGGTATATTCAAGGATTTACTGTAACCTAAATTTCCCTTGAGGACATTTGAAAGCCAATTGAAGTATTGGATGTAGGCCGGCTGATCTAATCCATACTTATGAATGATCTCTTGGATTCTAGAGGCGGCTTTTGGAGATGTTATATATAAAGCAGCCCTTTCTTGAGGAGAAAATACCATAGATATTCCGAATATGAGTATAGAGACACCCAGTAAGGTTGGTATGATCAGAAGAAGCCGCCTAGCTACATAGTTGGCCATACTACCCAACTAATACACCTCCAAGAAAACGAGGAAATAGTATAAAAAATTGAAAAAGGAGGGAGAGATCAGCCCTTCCAGAGAGGCCAGGCGTATATCCCTGGATATATCGGATTGTAATACCATCCGTGGACCCATGTTCTCTCATAATGCCTGCCTAGAGGCTGGTATATTATGAAGCTCGGTACCTCCTCGTAGTAAATCTTAGTCAGTTCTTTGCATATCTCGATCCTCTTCTGCTGATCCGTGGTTGTTATCAGCTCCTCAACTAGCTTATCTACCTTCGGATTCTTATATCCCTGCCATGCTGCGAACGTTCCAGAGGAATGCATATACGGGAACACGAAGTTATATGGATCAGGATAATCAGCGAGCCACCCTATTATGAACATGGGTAGCTGCATCTTGACCATGGCTTTAAGGTACTCTGGCCACTCAACTGCTCTAACATATATCTTGAACTTAGGATTGAGACCCTCCACGTTATCCTTTATCATCTCAGCTGCAGTCTTTCTCTGGACGTTCCCAGTATTATATAGAAGCTCGAAGTAGAAGCCTTTCTTCCATACTTCACCATTCCAGGCCTTCTGGAAGTACTCCTTGGCCTTGGTCAGGTTGAAGTGATACATTGGCATGTTCGGGTCATATCCGGGCAATCCCTTGGGTATAGGCCCTGGTGTCCTCAGAGCTTCGCCGAACCAAGCCTGTTTTATGTAAGTATCATAGTCAAATGAGTAGGCAAATGCCTTTCTCAGGTTTATGTCGCTGAAGAAGTTTGGCGGTACACCATGACCATCGAGCTTGCCGCTACCTATGTAGGGAGAGTCCTTGCTCACGTTGAATGTGAAGAATACAGCAGCATTGGATAATGTCGGCAGATCCTTGTATACTCTTATACCTTCAGCTCCTTCAAGCTCCTTCATGTGTTGCCTTGGCACATATACGATGTCAGCATCTCCTCTTTCGAATAATAGCTTCCTAGTTGACCATTCATCGACCTTCATTATTATAAACTCAGTAAAGTTAGCCTTTCCACGCCAGTAATCATCGAAACGCTTCAGAACTACTTGCTTACCGTGTTCCCATCTCTCTAGCATAAATGGACCTGAGCCACAGTCGACCTCTTGAAGTGGTGGATTGTCCGGGTTATTGTACTTCTTCCAAGTTGCAGCCTTTCCATCCCAAGCTCCGTGCTGTATGGCGCACTGCTTATCTACGATGCTACTCCAAGTCTGAGATAATATCTGTAGTAGCGTGGTTAGAGGATAAGGTTTAGCTAAATGTAGGACTACATTATTGCCTTGAACCTCAACAGCCTTATCTATTTGATCGAAGGTGACCACTATGTTACCTTTACTGTCTCTAGTGCTCTCAACTCCAAGTAAGGGATCTAGGAGCATCCAAGAGGGACCACCATCTCTATCCATTACCAGCACTCTTTCTATAGAATATTCAACATCTTCTGGTGTTAGCTCTCTGCCAGAATGGAACTTAATGCCCTTTCTTATTGGAAATATTATGGTCTTTCCTCCATCCTTTACTAATCCATTACTTACAGATGGTACCTTAGTGGCCACCATGGGTATGAACTGATCGACCTTATCCCTCTTGAAGAATACCAATGTGTCATACATATTAAATATGGCCTCGCCACTAGCAGTATCATAGGCCCATGCCGGATCTAGTGTCTCAGGTTCGCCGATAGTAGCTTCTATCAATTTATCTGGGTTTTTAACCTTCATTGCTGGAGCTGTAGTAGTCTTCGTCGGGGATGGTGAAGTTGCTTTAGTTGTTGTAACTACAGAAGTAGTTGTTTTAACTACTGTCGTGGTTGTGGGTGCCGGTTTCTGCATCATATAATAACCCAATGCCGCGAGGAGTATTATGATAATAACAACTAGAATACCAATTGCGGTCTTCGTACTCATAGGGGTAACCCCTTTAAGGATAACTACCTCTTACTTATAAACCAAATCGTTTATCTCTAGCCATGTTGTATCAAAAATAAGACGATTAACATTAAAATAATGAATAATATTTTCATACAGGATCCTAGTTTAATAGCATTTTAAGGGATAGATCGTGATGAAATATATAACAAATACTTGGTTTTGAATTATGTTTTTCAAGCAATACGCCTATTTTCAGTGCTAGGATCATCACCAAATTGAGAGAGCCAGATTTACTTCATTTTTATTCTTCATACTACAGATCCTCAGCGAGAACATGAAAGCCAGCAAAGGACTGATGATCAGCATGGCCTCCGTACTAGCTTACTTCCTAGCTTTATGGCTCATAGCCTCCGTACTCGCTAGGTACTCGAGAGACTTAGGATTTGGAATAGCTGAGACGAGCCTCGTATGGTCCTCCATATCGCTGGTTTCCTTCGTACTGAGGCCCATAGCTGGACATCTAGCTGATAGAACCAATAGTCATTATTCAATGGCGGTAGGAGGAATACTTATAGCTCTCTCCTCCATGTTATATCTGATCGCCGGTGATTTCTCTCACCTCCTTTTGGGTAGGGTAATTCAAGGATTTGGGAACGCTTTTTTCATAAGTCCATCAGTAGCAGCAGTTGCCGTAGCTGCTGGTGACCTAGCAAGCATAGCTATAGGTATAAGGTCAATGCTCATATCTCTAGGGGGTATAATAGCCCCTCCCCTAGCCGGCCTCATCGTCGACAATTGGGGATATCCCCTCGTGTTTCTGCTGGCCCTCCTTTTAGGTATATTCATATTCTCCTTAAACGTACCCGAGGCAAGGCATCAGGAGGCGAGGAGGGTAGAGGAGAAAGCCGGATGGAGGGATGCTATTAACCTGATTGTAGTCTTGATGATAGTCCTGTCTGCATTGTCAGGCGCCGTATTCATGACGATCAGTGGCTTGCTCCAGTCTCAGTACAGGGACCTTGGTTATGGGGCCAGCATTTACGGATACTTTGCCATGTTCTCATCAATAAGCGGCGTTTTCTCTAGATATTTAGCAGGTAAGTTTTCAGTAAGGAGTAATCCAATGAAGATAATGGTAGCGGGTTACTTACTTGTTCTTCTATCAACTTTAGGGCTAGAATTCATGTATAAGGTACCCGGGAGCTTCCTAGTTGCCGTTATCTACGGCTTCGGTATAGGATTGACGATACCTCCCCAGCAGTATGTGACGCTGGAATCCGTACCTAGTTCCGTTAAGAACAGAGCGATAGCTCTATACTCAATGGGTGGCGATGCCGGGCGCTTCGCCGGTCCCATGATATTTGGCCTGATAGCATCGATCAGCGGTTATCTAACTAGCTATTTATACCTCTCAATAGTTCCCCTGCTTGCTGTAGCAATAAGCTGCGCCGGTATGCTGAAGTTAGATTATAGTAGTGCTTTAGCTAGCCCGGATAAGCTTTAAAGGAAAGCTACTAACAACCAAAATCAAAACGAAAATAAAAGTAGAGAGGAGTAGGGAAGGAAGGATCGATATGTAGAGAACGTAGCCGTAAACTAGCTTCTTTTCATAACCTTCTCATACCACTTGGGGTGATGCTCTTTAACGAAATCCTCAGGTAATTCCCCGCTATCAAACATCGCTTCTATCATAGGTCTATGCTCCGGAAGCAGTGTAGCTAGGTAAACATGTATTGTGAGACCTATAACGGCTATGTAAAAGCCTATATCATGCAGGATATGGGCTATGAGAACCGTGTTTATATCGAAAAAGTCCTTAAACCATAGTACTATGCCTGTAGAGAACATCCAGATCATCCCGATTATAACAACCCAAGTCCAGAGCTTCTGACCTAGATTATATTTACCGAAACTCCTTCTCCTCTTATGGAGATAGTAGTCTATAAGGTCCCTAACCCCCCCACTAAAGCAACTCCAGCTCCAGCATTCTGGCCATATTTCCCAAGTCCTTATCCTAAATAGCTCTAATATAGCGTAAGGGATTAAAACTGAAGCTAAGCCAAAGGCAGATAACCTGTGAATCCACCTCGCTATTTCAAGTCCCATAGAGAAGGGTTCGTAGGCTCCTTTAAACAGCACGGAGAATGGATATTCCAAAGCCAAGGCTATCCACCCGAAAAGCTCCTTGTGAATCAGAGGAAGACCTGTTATTACAAACGCCGCAGTGAAATGAACTAGGTGTATATGGACCCATCTCTGAGCCTTCGAGAACGCTTTAATCATCCTCTCCTTACTAATAACCACCAGACTCATTGTTCAACCACCTCCTCAGCCTTTTCATGTTTTCCCTTCTCCTTGCTCTTAGAATGCCAGAACACCAAGTGACCTAGAACTCCTAAAACTGTGATGCCAGACAAAGCAAGTCCTATCTCCTTTATATAGCTCCTTACTTGAATCAAGAATATTGATTTACGCTTCGGGAATCCTAGCTCTTGTGGGCTAACTTCTTTGGGGAATACGTATATCCAAGAAGTTCCCCCAAGCTCATTTAAGCCAAATACAGGGTAACCTTCTTCCTTCAACTTTAAAGCCTTTGTCTTAATCTCAGGAAGAGTTCCAAACTGGAGTGCATTGGTTGGGCATGTTGAGACGCATGCGGGCTCAAGCCCTGCATCTATCCTATCGTAACAGAACCAGCATTTCGTTATCTCCTTAGTGTCCATATCGAAGACCGGGACTCCATAGGGACATGCTTCGATGCAGTACCTACAACCTATACACTTAGCCGAATCCCATAGAACTCTACCTTTTTCATCCTTATACATGGCGCCAGTAGGACAGACAGCAACGCATGCAGGGTCTTCGCAGTGCATGCATTGTTTCTTAACGTTAAGGAGGAAACCATTGGGATACTGCCCTATCTCGTAGTTGGATATATATGTGAATGTATTGGCATCGAAGTCCGTCTTCCACGTATACGGCTCAGGCTTATTGCCCCACCATTCCTTGCATGCTATCTGGCAAGCCTTACAATCGACACATCTTCTAGTATCTACGAGAACTCCGTGGTGAACCGGTTCTCCAGCAGCCTTAGCTCCACTAGATTTACCTAGAATTGGAAGCAAAAGCACGGAAAAACTTGATTTCTTTAGGAATTCTCTCCTACTCAAATTCATACTATCACCTCATGCCTTCACAACCCTAACCGTGGTCTCAAGCATCCAAGCGCCTGCTGACCAGTCCTTATTCTCTTTAACCAATTTTTCTGGTCTGGATGGCAGTAAGTAGCTCTCACTAGGCCACTTACCTCCATACCTGAGCATGGGGAACGTATGCCCGAAGTCGTGTTCAACAATAACGCAGTCAGGTCTCAAGATCTTAGTAAGCTTAGCCCTTATCTTTATCTTCCCATGGGGAGATTCCACATAGACCCAATCTCCATCTCTTATCCCCAGCTTCCTAGCTGTACCGTCATTGATCCAGCAGAATGGGCTTGGGAAAGCATCAAGTGAATAGGGGTTATCGCTCGTTACCGGACCGCTGTGCTTGTGTCCGGCCCACCTTCTCGTTAAGATGTAGAACGGATAATCCTTTGAAGGTTTAGCATATCTTTCCTTCCATTTTGGAAGTGGATTGTAACCATACTTCTCGAAGACATTACTGTATATCTCTATCTTCCCAGATGGGGTGTTATATTTCTTCTTAGGTTTGTAAGGTACTTCTTTAACCCATATGCCATTGGGTATCTTCTCAAGCTCCTCTGAAGTTAGGCCTGCAGCTTTAGCGAAGGCTTCGTGGTAGTCATCGACCGTTACTGGCCTAAGCGGATTTCCATTCTCATCAGCGAGCCACCAGTATTTGGTGCCAAGCTTCTCGTCTAGCCTCTTTCCTAGTTCCATCAGGATATAAAGCCAGCCTCTAGTATCGTACAGCGGTGGAACTGGCTGTCTGGCCTTTAGTACATTATAACCAGGTTCGCCTAATTTACAGAAAGCTAATTCGGTATGTTTTTTCTCGAAGAATGTAGGGGTGGGTAGAACCAAATCAGCAAACCACATAAGCTCCTTAGGCATAGAATCTACAAACACTATAAATTCAAGCTTCTTCAGGGCCTTAGCAACTTTCTGTGGATTAGGAAATGAGAGCAGGCCGTATCTCCTGAATATTGCCATTTTCAGGGGATAGGGATTTCCCTGAGTACCCTATCGGCTATGTTTGAGAATATGCCCACCTGCATCTTATTTACTAGGGGAAATTCATGTTTTCCGTCTATTGCACCTTTCTCCTCAGCTAACTTTGCTGTACTCGGAGGATCTTCAACAAACTTCAACTTTGGCTTTGGAGTCCATCCGAACGAGAAGGATGCTTCACCCCTCTCTATCAATGGCTCCAACTAGAGCATTCAGGATCAACAAAGCTTGGGCTGTATAAAACCCGTTCGCATAGTTAGGACCTGTAGCATCCCTCTTATGGAAGGGAGCTATAGCTGGTTGATTATTGGGGTCACTAAACTCCCTAGCAATTCTCCTTATGGTATCAGCCGGTACACCGCTTATCTTTTCGGCCCATTTCGGTGTATACTGGGAGAAATGCTTCCTGATTTCCCCTTCATGATCCTTGAAGTTAGTCCTGCTGTAAACATAGTCCCTATTAAACCTGTTCTCGCTGATTATGACATTTATCATTGCTAGTATCACTGCTAAATCTGTTCCTGGCTTTATTGGAATCCATTCATGGGCTAAAGATCCAATCTTCCCTCTGAATGGATTGAAGACAACTACCTTGGCATTATTATCGAATATGGAGCTTATTGCGTCCTGTGTCATGTTATTCTTGGCTCTATCAAGCTGATCCCAGCCGAAGGTAAGTATATATTTAGCTCCTTTAAGGTTAGCCCAAGGA
>JAOZGJ010000080.1 GCA_027491785.1 Thermoproteota archaeon
CAGATCCAGAAGGTCGATGATTATACTGTTAAGATAGTACTTGATAAGCCTGTAGCACCCAGCTTCTTCCTCTCTACGCTTACGTTCACTACATCTGCAATAGTAGATAGAAAGGTAGTTGAGGCTCACGCTAAGAATGGAGATATGGGTAGCGATTGGATGACCGATCATAGCGCTGGAAGCGGCCCTTACATTTTAGAAAAATGGGCAAGGGAGTCTGAGATAGATCTTGTAGCAAATCCATACTACTGGAAGCCTGGCCAGCCGAAGCTTAAGAAAGTAATAATAAAGCATGTACCAGAGCCAACAGATCAGCTCCTCCTCATAAAGAAGGGGGATGTTGATATAGCGACTGATCTAACTGCCGAGCAGGTAAAGGAGTTGAAGGGTCAGCCAGGTATAGATATCGTGAGGGTTGCTAGAACTCACATAACCTATTTAGGAATGAATGTTGCAGTGAAGCCATTAGATAAGGAAGAGGTCAGAGATGCAATAAGATACTGTATAGACTATGATGGGATCGTGAACGATATTCTGCTCGGTGCAGCAATAAAATGGCAGACTATCATACCGAAAGGTATAATGGGAGCCAGTCCTAAAACTCCATACCATAAAGATGTAGCTAAGGCCAAGGAACTGCTTGCCAAAGCTGGAGTACCTAATGGCTTCTCTATAGAATTGACGACACCACCAACATATCCGCAGATAGATATAGCCACGAAGATACAGTCCGATCTCGCTGAGTGTGGAATTAAAGTGAAAATAGTCCAGATGACTCAATCTGAGATGTATGAGAAATATAGGAAGCAGGGGCTTCAGCTCGTGCTTGCAGGATGGGGCTCAGATTATCCAGACCCCGACGATAATGCTAAGGCATTCGGCGATTACAGGGTACACCAGCTTGCTTGGAGGAACTCTTGGTATGATAACCATTCAGCTGATCTTGTTGAGAAAGCTGCAGTAGAGTTCGACACTAAAAAGAGAGAGCAGCTTTATTTACAGATAGACGATTACATACTTGATCATGGCCCATACGCAATCCTCTACCAAGAGATAGCTCAGCATGTGACTAGAGACTATGTGAAGAACTATCTGCCAGATCCAACGTTCTTCGTAGAGGATCTATCTACAGTCTCGAAGGTACCCGGAGGGTAAGTTTTTCAGCCCCTTCACTTACCACCTTTTTTGCGGGGTGTAGCTTTTGGATCTTAGAACCTATGTGTTAAGACGTTTAGCTTTAATGGCATTCGTTCTATTCGGAATAATTGTTATTACATTTATTATCTCTCATGTAATCCCAGCTGATCCCATTGGAGCCATACTTGGTCCTCAAGCTCCTCCTGAGCTTGTAGAGAAAATTAGGAGGGAATGGGGATTTGATAGACCGTTACATGAACAGTTCATCGAGTATGTAATAAACCTGCTTCATGGAAACTTAGGCAAATCAATAAGGACAAATAGGCCTGTTGCTCAGGACTTAATTAGGTTCTTTCCTGCTACCATAGAGCTAGCAACGGCAGCAATGATAGTAGCGATAGTGATAGGTATTCCTTTGGGTATAATATCTGCAGTGAAGAAGGACAAGTGGCCTGATCACATATCTAGGATATTCGCCTTGCTTGGAGTGAGCATGCCTGTCTTCTGGCTTGGCCTAATCCTCCTATTTGCACTTTATTATCAGCTCGGCATATTTCCCGGTCCAGGCAGACTCGATCCAACGGTTACTCCCCCACCTAGGATAACTGGGATGATCACTATAGATAGCCTCCTCACCGGGAACATTCCGGCCTTCATAAATGCAGTATGGCACCTAGTGTTACCTTCATTTGTTCTTGGATACTACGCATCTGCCTCTATAGCCAGAATAACGAGATCTGCTTTACTTGAAGCATTTACTCAAGACTTCATAAGGACTGCCAGAGCCAAAGGATTAACTGAGAGGGTGGTTCTCTTCAGGCATGCTCTCAGGAACGCCCTCATTCCAACTACCACAGTTATAGGGATGGCCTACGGTAGCTTGCTTGAGGGAGCCGTCCTAACGGAAACGATATTTGCATGGCCAGGTTTAGGAAGATATGCCACAGGATCCTTCTTATCCGTCGATTTCATGGCTGTTATGGGCTCTACCCTGCTGATAGCCATCATATATTCCTTAGCTAACCTCATCGTGGACGTACTCTACGCGTTCTTAGATCCAAGGATAAGATATGCATGATAGAGGTGTGAATATGCTGAAAGGTGCCCTTGAGTACTTCAAGTCTGAAGATTTTAGGATAAACATGATCCTAATTAAGAAAAGTCCGTTAACTGTTTTAGGAATAATTCTAGTGGTGTTCCTCGTGTCAGTGGCTATCCTCGCTCCGATAATTTCTCCTTATGATCCAATAAAGCAAGACTTAAAGCATAGACTTCAACCACCAAGCTGGCAGCATCCATTTGGCACGGATCAGCTTGGAAGAGATATCCTCAGCCGCGTCATTTGGGGCTCTAGGATATCCCTCCTAATAGCCATAATAGTAGTAGCTTTCTCGTTCATTGTGGGAACTAGCATTGGAATAATTTCGGGATACTTCGGTGGGAAGATAGATGAAGTGCTAATGAGATTAACTGATATGTTCATGGCATTCCCTAGGTTAGTATTAGCATTGGCGGTAGCTGCAGCTCTGGGACCTGGACTCTTCAATACCATGCTTGCCATAGCTTTCGTCTCTTGGGTATATTATGCTAGATTGGCTAGGGCTAGTACTTTGCAGGTAAGGGAAGAGGTATATATAGAGGCTGCTAGGGCGATAGGGGCTAGTGATAAGAGGATACTCTTCCTTCACGTCCTCCCGATGGTTATCGCCCCAGTGATAGTTCAGGCAACCTTAGATATGGGAGGAACGATACTCACTGCAGCAGGTCTTGGCTTTCTCGGAATGGGAGCTCAGCCTCCAACTCCTGAGTGGGGAGTTATGGTAAGCGAGGGGAGAAGATTCATTGTGGAACAATGGTGGGTCTCTACATTTCCAGGCTTGGCTATCCTCTTGGCGACCTTAGGTTTCAATCTCATGGGTGACGGAATAAACGATATCCTGAATGTAAGGGCTAGGAGATGAGCATAATGCTCCTGGAGATAAAAGATCTATACGTACACTTCCACACGTTGAGGGGAACCGTAAAAGCCCTGGACGGAGTTAATTTAGATGTAGGTAGGGGAGAGGTCCTCGGGTTAGTGGGTGAAACAGGAAGTGGTAAGACGGTGACTGGCCTGAGTATAATAAGGCTCTTAGAACCTAATGCTGAGATTAAGGGGGGAGAGATCTTTTTTGAGGGCAGAGACCTATTAAAGCTTCCCATGAGCGAAATCTTAAAGATAAGGGGGAGAGATATATCAATGATATTTCAAGAGCCTAAAGCAGCTCTTAATCCGGTAATGCAAGCAGGGGATCAGGTTGCAGAAGCCTTCTTGGTACACGAGGAATTGACGAAGGATGAAGCTAGGAAGCGAGTTCTAGAGATGTTCAGGAGGGTAGGACTACCTGACCCAGAGAGGATCTACAAGAGTTATCCTCATGAGCTAAGTGGAGGAATGGCTCAAAGAGTTGTGATATCTATGGCTCTGGCTCTGAAACCAAAGCTCCTCATAGCTGATGAGCCTACATCCGCTCTAGATGTCACTATACAAGCCCAGATAATGGATCTCTTCAGGGAGTTAATCAACGAGCTAGGGACTAGCGTCATATACATAACTCACGACATGGCTCTAGCAGCGGAGATCTCAGATAGAATAGCAGTTATGTATGCAGGCAGGATAGTTGAGATCGCGGATACCGAGACCATATTCGAAAATCCCCTTCACCCCTATACACAGGGCCTTCTCAGATCCATCCCCAAGTTGGGATATAGAGGAAAACTCTTCTCAATGAAGGGGGAGATCCCTCCGCTGATCAACCCCCCCTCAGGCTGTCGCTTCCATCCTCGCTGCCCTAAGAGATTTGAGCCATGCGATAAGGAAGTTCCTCAACTGGTAGAGGTGGAAAGAGGCCATAAAGTGGCTTGCTTCCTGTTCGGAGGCGCATCTTCATGATGCTTGAGGTTCAGGATCTGAAGAAATACTTCCCCGTTAGGGGAGGCGTGGCCATGAGGGTAATCGGGTATGTTAAGGCTGTAGACGGGGTATCCATATCCATAAAGAAGGGAGAGACGTTTGGGCTCGTAGGTGAATCAGGAAGTGGAAAGACGACCCTAGGAAGAACTGTTTTGAAGCTCATTGAACCAACTTCTGGTCGTATAATATTTGATGGAAGGGATATAACTCATCTAAAAGGGAAGAAGCTTATTCCATTGAGGAAAGAGATGCAAATAGTATTCCAAGATCCCTATAGGGCCCTCCATCCTAGAAAGAGGGTGAAGGATATAGTAGGTGAACCATTATTGATACATGAGAAAGCGAGCGATTCAGAAATAAAGGAAAGGGTTGCTGAGATGCTAAAATTAGTGGGTCTTAACGTAGAGCACATGGATAGGTATCCTCATGAGTTCTCCGGCGGGCAGAGGCAGAGAATAGTAATAGCCAGAGCTCTCATACTGAGGCCTAAGTTCATAGTGCTTGATGAACCGACCTCCGCTCTAGACGTTAGCGTGCAAGCTAAGATACTTAACCTTTTAAACGATTTGAAGGAGAAGTTCAAGCTTACCTTCCTTCTGATAAGTCATAATTTGGCTGTAGTTCAGTATATGAGCCATCGAATAGGGGTTATGTATCTAGGTAAGCTCATGGAAGTGGCTGATTCAGAGGAACTATTCGAGAATCCCCTTCATCCATACACGCACGCGCTTATATCAGCGATACCCGTACCGGATCCCAAAATAGCTAGAAAAAGGAGGAAAATCGTGCTTAAAGGTGAGATACCAAGTCCTCTCAACCCACCGACAGGTTGCCGCTTCCACACGAGGTGTCCCTATGCCAAGGACATATGTAGAGAGGAAGAACCACCTCTAGTCGAGGCTAAACCCGGTCACTTCGTGGCCTGCCATTTCTGGGAGGATATAGCAAGGGGATCATAGCATGGGAGAAGGGGATGATGAGAAAGAGGTAAAAATGAGCTGGAAGGACTACCTAGCCTTCATTATAGCCCTATTAACGACACATCTCCTCCCCCTTTTCGTTATAGCGATCTTAATAATTCTCCTATCTTATCTCATCATACATCTCTTTGGTTGAGACTGGCCTCTTTCAGAGATTTTTCTATGATATTAATGGATTCTTGAACCTGTTCTTTCGTAATAGTAATTGGGGGTGTGAGCTTTATTACATTATGATATCTTCCCACGGTTATTGCTAGTAGACCGTTTTTAAAGAGAGCCTCTTTTATGCGCACAGCCATCTTCTTCGAGGGTTTACCTTTCTCGTATATCTCCATCCCTTGAACGCATCCTGTACCCCTAACATCTACAACGAATTCGTATCTCTCTTTTAGCTCATTCAATCCTTTCTTCAATTCTTCTCCCCTCCTTTTCGCATTTTCCAGCAATTTCTCCTCTCTTATAGCCTCTATAGTAGAGATAGATGCTAAAACAGATAGATAGTGACCAGCATACGTTCCTAGGCTTCCTCCACTGCAAAGGTACCATTTATCTATCAGATTTCCCCTGAAAGCTATCGCAGATAGGGGCATTCCACCGGCTATTCCCTTTCCCATGACCACTATATCGGGCCTTATGTCGTGGTGTTCAATTCCGAACCACTTACCCGTCCTTCCAAATCCGGTATAAACTTCGTCTACTATTAACAGAGCTCCTAACCCATCGGCAATCTCCCTTAGCCCTCTAAAGAAACTTTTAGGTGGGAATAATATGCCACCATGGGACTGGAGGGGTTCGACAATTATTCCAGCGAGATCCTCTCCCTCAACAGCTCTCCCTATAATTTCCTCTTCAATGAAAGATAGTATCTATTGGGAGCAATCCTCGCAATCCGATGCTGGGAAGGGGCATTTAAAGCAGTTAGGATAGGGGGAGAACACCGTCTCAGAGATCCTAGGAGGAACCCTCCTCATACCCTCGGTTGGAGAGGACATAAGTGAGTATCCTGTGAGACCGTGATAGGCCCCATAGAATGAGAGGATAACAGATCTCTTGGTGGAATACTTCGCTAGCTGTATGGCGAAGTCGCTGGCTTCGCTCCCAGTAGTGGCATATGCTATTGATGCTCCCTCTACTGGAACCAACTTACTTAGCTCCTCACCCAGCTTAATGAATGGCTCATTAGGAGCTAAAAGACCGGAGAATCCAGTAAGCTTCTCAACCCCCTCCTTAATGCTTGATACTACCTTTGGATGGGTCTGTCCCAACGATGTTGCTGCACCACTAAAATCTAGGAACCTACGACCATCAGATGACCAGACCTCTGCTTTAAATCCCCTTTCAATTACTATGGGAAAAGATGGATCGCACTTGAAGATGCCGGTGGGAAACTCATGGGACATAGCAGATAGGGGATACTAAATAATTAAAGGTCTTGCTTAGCTATTAGCTTAATTGACCCTTCGGCTAGCGACGGGGACTTCCAGCCATATACATAGCTTCCTCTGCTATTTGAACGGCATGGTCAGCCATTCTCTCCAAATACCTTAGGATAAGGGTGATAGAGACGGCACACGCAGGCACGCTTTCCTCTCCCGTAAGCACCTTATCCCTGAGGTAAGATTCGTAGGCCCCATCTACTT
>JAOZGJ010000082.1 GCA_027491785.1 Thermoproteota archaeon
GTTATCAAAAGTTTAAGCTCCCTTCTCCCCCTTATAGCGATAAGCACAGAATGACCATCTAATCCGAGCCTTTCGACTTCAACTCTTCCCGAAAGATTCTTCTTATACCATCCTAACAGCGCCTCAACTTGATGCGTACTCTCCCCTGACACAGGGTTTTTACCTCTCATTCTTATATGATATGTCAAGGGAATAAAAGTTTAGGAGGAGATCAGACCCTCCTACCCCTTCTACCATGAGGTCTCCTACATCCATCGTGGGGAATAGGGGTTACGTCTTCAACCCTCACTAAAATGAGACCAGATCTGGAGAGTCCCCTTATAGCAGCGGTAGCACCGGGTCCGGGTATCCTGCTTTTTATTCCGCCAGGAGCCCTGACTTTAACTATTAGGTGCGTTATCCCCTTCCTCTGAGCCTCCTTAGCTGCTGCCATGGCGGCTTTTAAGGCGGCATAGGGGGAACCTTCCAATCTATCCGCATCAACGAACATACCACCAGAGAATCTAGCTATTGTCTCAGCACCCGTTATATCCGTTATATGTACTATGGTATCGTTAAATGAGGAGTATATGTGTGCGACACCCGTCTTTCCCTTCTTCTGACTCGTGGACATAATATCACCCTTCTTGACTTATCTCCTGACTGGGGGCCTCCTCTTTCTCTCCTTCTAGACATACTGGATGGGTACATTCTATCGATTTCTCTTCCTCTAAAGTGACGAGGTATCCCGGTTGCTTTATCCTCCTACCATTTATCCTTATATGACCATGAGTTACTAGCTGTCTAGCCATATAAGGAGTCTTAGCAAAGCCCTTCTTCCAAACAATAGTTTGAAGCCTTCTCTCTAGAAACTGATCAACTGTCAAGTCGAGTAAGTCATCCAGGGTCGCGCTCTCTCCTACTATACCAAGCCTCTGGAGCTTGCTTATTATGGGCTGAACTTTGATCCTCTCCTCCTCAGGAGCAGCAAGGAGCTCTCGAGCTATCCTTCTATATTTCTTTGCTATGGAACTCATTCTCCATAGCTCTCTCTTATTTCTCAGCCCGTAATATCCAGATAATCTATTTGTCTCATCCAAAACCCTACTATCCCAAGGCTTATAGGGCCTATCGTACTTCTTCCTCGGTCTTTTAGGATCCCCCAATTAATCACCTCACCTCATAATTCACTTCTTCCTCTGATAACCTACCGTCCTTCCCACCCTACCTGTGGTTTTAGTTCTCTGTCCCCTTACCTTCAGTCCTAGTTCATGTCTTATACCTTTCCAGCTCTTTATCTTTTTCATTAGGTTTATGTCCTGAGTGATAGCCCAGCTTATATCATCTCCGATTAGGATTTTAGAGTCATTTGTTTTAGGATCCTTCTGTCTATTCATTGCCCACCACGGAATCCCATATTTGTTTGGATTATTTACTACATCTTCTATTTTAGCAAATTCTTCATCGCTTAGCTCACCGAGCAGCCTATTGGGCTCAATACCAGCTTTAGTTAGTATGATCCTAGCTAGAACGAAGTTTATTCCCTTAACGTTTGTTAGAGAAACTATTACCTGCTTAGTACCATCTAGAGTGGTATTAAGAAGCCTTACTATTCTCCTTAGCTCAGTAGCTTCTGACAATTCCTCACCCTCTTTCGGAAAGTGGTATGTAATGTGTAATATAAGATTTGCCCTCAGACAGCTGATGAACAGTGTTTACGCTAATACGCGATTCACATAAATAGGGCGAAATACCTTTTTTAAAACGCCGGGGGAGGGATTCGAACCCTCGCGGCCCAATGGGCCACTGGCTCTCCAGGCCAGCCCCCTACCGGGCTAGGGCACCCCGGCTTTATCCTTAAATTATCAGATATTTGAGCTATTTACTCGGGATTTAACTGTTGCGCATTTCTCTATTCGTCCCCTCTTCTAGGCTTCCACATCGGTGGATATAGATCTCTAGGCATTATTACCCTATCTATATCCGCTACAATTCCCTCATCAGCGCTAACTATTTCATCGGAACTCATCTTAGATCTGCCAATTGCAACCAGTTCCCCTTTAAGAGTCATTATAGCTACCATTTTCCCTTTTTCAATGTTCTTGGAGAGGGAGCTTACACCTTTTACTTTCAGGGAGGCTCCGTAAGTTACTGATGCTACGGCGCTATCCTTTATTATTATTTTGGGTATACCCTTAATGGCGACCTCTAGAGGTAGAACGACATTTCTAAGCTCGCTTTCATCTCCAGACCTTTTCCATTCCTGATAAGCTTCATATAGCTGTTGAAGAGTTACACTATTTTTTTCATTGAAAATGCCGGATCTTATCCTCCTTAACTCTCTCATGCTTCCTCCCACGCCAAGATATTCGCCTATATCGAAGAAGAGCTTCCTTATATAGGTCCCAGACTCTACATGCACCTTGAGTAGATGGAACCTCCCTTCGCTCTCCAATAGATCTATGGAGTATACCCTCCTAACCCTTAAAGTCCTCTTAACAGCGGATTTCACTGGAGGTCTCTGAAAAATAGGACCAGTAAATTTCTCGAGGGCATTCTCTAAGTCTTCTTGATCTACATCGCCATGCACATAAAGCACTCCGACGTATTCCTTATCTGATCCCGCTACTATCCTACTTAGCTTCGTAGTATTGCCGAGAACTATTGGAAGAACTCCAGATACCTTAGGATCTAAGGTACCACAGTGACCTATTTTACCTGGATATTCCAAGATCTTCTTGACGAGTTTGGTGACAGTATGGGATGTGGGTCCCCTCGGCTTATCTAAGTTTATGATTCCATTGTCGAGGTAAAAAAGAATAGGCCTATCACGAGGCCTATAACCATATGGTCCTGGTTCAACTAAGCTTTTTACGATAAATTCCTCGTCTATCTCGGGCTGATTCATTACCTAGGTGCCTCTACTCTTTTTTAGGTTTACCCCTCTTCTCTCTCTTTTCTTTTTCCTTTAATAGATCCTGATATAGATCCGTCTCCTTAAGAGCATTAAGAACTTCATCATCACTGGCTCCTTCGGATATCTCTAGC
>JAOZGJ010000037.1 GCA_027491785.1 Thermoproteota archaeon
TGAAGTCCCTAGTGTTCACGGAGAAGGGGAAGTACGTGTTCGTCGTGACTACCGGAGATAGGAGGGTGGATCTCAAGAAACTCAGATTGGTTTCCGGTTTAAAGAGACCTAGGATGGCCAGTCAAGGAGAAGTATCATCCATCTTAGGATACGAGCTTGGAGGGGTGCCTCCCTTTGCTTTCCATGGAGTGATGCCATGTTATATGGAGGAAGGCATGCTCTCGCTGGATTGGGTGATAGGATCAGCTGGCAGCGAGTATGCAGGAGTCAAGTTGAAGCCAACAGATCTAGTTAGGATAGGTTGCAAGCCATGCGATCTCTCTAAATGAGCTGATTATTTTTATTTTTAATTTCAATCCACTATCATATTCTTTGATGTCCGAGAAATTTCGTAGGATCCCTCCCCGGCAAACCTATAGGAGGGGAGGAAGGCTACGCAGAAGGCACGGTAGATACAGGAGATTTGTTAGGCGCGAGATCAGAAACCTCGACATATTCGGAATGAAGGTGCTATCCGACTTTTTAAATGATAGAACTCTTTCCTCCGTTACCTAGGTTCCCCAGGAAATGCTTTAAGGTATCTCATCTCCTCATCCAGATGACGCGGCTTCCAACACGTTTCCTAGAGTGGAATTACTATCCAAGGAGGGAACTAGTGAGGAGGTTGCTCCTTCGCGAAGTAGGGAGACAGGAGGAAATGCTCCTCCAATTCATGAGGCACAACCCTGTCTTGATTACCGGGGCCATTTTGGATGGAAGAGTCAGAGTGAATGGGAAGGTAGTGGGATGCGGATATGTCGTCAAGGAGAGGCTCATAAATGAGGTCTCAGGGATGTTCAGGGATCATATAGCTAGGAGCGACGAGGAGTATGAGGGGGCCAAAAATAGAGAGGCCAGGAAGAGGGTATATGAGGAGCATGCTAGGAGAGGATCCCATCTGCTCCTGAAGTACATATATCTGCCGAAGGGAGAGGCTGATCGCCTCATAGATTTCGAGGTGCTGGCGACGGTGGAGCTGGCTAAGAGCGTACCTTGGTCTACAAAGGAGACTTGGAGGCTTGTGCAGCTAAACAGGAGGGCGAGCTTGGTTTTCTTTCAGCCTCCAGTTACAAGCTTTGAGGTGAAGGGTGAGATAAGCGTGCATACAGATGACCCTTACCACGAGTTCGTGACCCTAGTTCACGATGCCTATCACTATACCCCTAGGGAGGAGAGGAGGGACAGGCCCGTCTACCTGCTGCATGTCGAGGAGGTCTACGATAAGAGCGCCACCAGTAGCGGATTCGGCAGGAGGATAGCTTAGCTTTAGCTTCAATCTATTTTGTTTTAGCTTTAATCTTTAGGAGCTACGGTTATGATCTTCCCAGCATGAAGTCTCTCAAAATTCTCTCCAAACTCTTCTAGAAAGACAGATTCTGCTTTAAGTCCTGTACAGTGTCCTGTATATATCTTCTCAACACCTAATTCCTTGAGGGCCCTCACCGTGCTCCTGATCCTCTCATCTCCGGATTCTATCAAGTGAAATCCTCCTATAACAGCGTATATGTTGTAGTTGCTTAATTTAATGGCTTTTTTCACCATGCTGACTATCCCGGGATGGGAGCATCCAGCAAAGACTACCAAGCCTCTCTCGGTAGCTATGCCCAGTCCTATCTCTTCCTCCACTTCGTCCTTCAGGACTCTGCCTCCTTCTACCTTGTAAAGTCCTATCGTGACCTCCCTCTCAAAGTCGACTTTCTCCTCCTTCTTCAGCTCTCCCAGCGTGAAGGCCCATGGAGCTAGCTTGATCGGATCCCTGCTCAGGATCCATTTACCTCCAAGCTCCTCTATTTCATACTTAGTCCCTCCCCTCAGGGGAATTCCAGCGTACAAAAGCCTCGGTTCTGTGGAGAAGCTCGCCTTGAATATGTTGGGATGTGCGATTATGGGTATGCTCCTACGTATCTGTCTCATAATGCCCGATAGACCGCCCGTGTGATCAAAATGGCTATGGGAGAGCACGATCATATCTATGGTCTTGGGATCTATGCCTAAGATCCTCATATTGAAGAGTATAGGATCTGCATAGGATGCTGTATCAAAAAGGATGCGCTTATCGTATTCTATTCCCTCTATCAAGAAGGATATTCCATGCTGTGCCAGAAATGGACTGTTATAGCCCGCATAATCTTCAGCCAATACATAGACCTTCAACCCATCTATCTCCTCGATGTCCATGCTAGCCATCACTTCGCTGAGTAATGAGCACATTAAACCCTTCCACTGGCCAATTACTCTTCAATAATGAAACTACCAGTTCTACTTTAGCCATGATATTTCGGATTAAGACTTTCGTTATCGCCTACTTAGTTCTTAAGTATAATGAGAGAATTCATTACTCCTTGATTAGCTTCCCTATATCTCTGCATTTTGAGAGAACCAAGAGTTTAGATATGCCCTTAGGCACCCTCACTTCTTCGCAGTCCCTTATCATTGCCACGTACTTCTCCAAGGTATCCGAATCCACATCGTCTGTGAAGTACAGCCTCTTAATATCGGAGAAGATAACCCTCTTTCCGAACTGCTCTAAATCTTCCTTTGATACCTCAAGCTCATTAAGGCCCGTGATCATCACGGGAGCCAGTGATGATAGACTCGTCTCGATAACCTTACCGGCTTGCCTAGCTCCGTTGACTATTGGCTGTAAACTGGTCCTAAGACCCTCCGTCAGGTCTAGGAATAGTTTTAGAGACTCATTGATCACGTCTCCAATGGTTTTTCCGGTTCTCCTAGCTACCTCAGCTGCCCTATCGTAGAGATCCGAATTTATTCCTCTGATGGTGATATCCTTACGCTTTGAATCACTACTCACACATATCACCTTTGTGTTACATATGTTACTTAGCATATAAGTGTTGCGCTTTATTTAGTTCATTTCTCACTTGATGGAGCCCGCCAACCATTCCCTTCTCAAGACTAAAAAAGGAATTAGTAAGTTAAGAGAAAAAGCAAGAAGGGAAATGTCCAGCTCCTTTCAGTTACCTCCTGAAGAGTACCTAGCTTTCCAAAAATCTTAGAAGATGGATCAGAATTCCACTTATAATGATGGTTGGTCCTTTTTAATCATAAAACATGCATGTAAGTTTCGCATTCCTCATCCGAGGACGTTGATAAAATCCATTGCTAAAGTAAACATATATATTAACCTACAGGTTATTTTTATGGAGTGTATTGTATGAATAGAAGTTATCTCATTTTGCTGGCATCCATCCTGATCTTAACCCTCTCGTTCCCTGTAATAGAAACAACTTCCGCGCCTCCTTATCCTACGATCACATTTACTCCTCCACCTTGGATAATCATTTCTCCCATTACGAAGAGCTTGAAGGCATCAGCTGACTCCACACTCTTTAGCCCCTATCCAAATAATAACTATGGGAGTGACCATAAATTAGGCGTTGGGAGACAGGTAATCACCACGCCATCCACGATGGTCTTGCAATGGGAGACCGTGGTGAGTTTCAACATCTATAATGAGGTACCACCAGGTTCAGAGGTCACAAGCGCTAAGCTGATCCTCACCGTTCAGCAACCTCCGCCCTCGGGTGCCTATGTGGAGGTTCATCCCCTCACTAAGAGCTTTACTGAATCAACAGTTACATGGAACAGCCATCACAGCAGCTACGGTTCTACACTAACAACGCAGGCAGTGAGCTTTGACGCCCACGATGGTACGAAGGTAATCTTTGATGTTACATCTTACATAAAGAGCAAGATCCAAGCGAGCGAAGTCATATACGGATTCCTCCTGAAAGTTCCATCCAGCACGAATGGTGGTCTCTACTTCTACTCCAAGGAGGGAGCACCTTACAACGGCTGGAAGCCCACTCTGAATATATCCTATAAGACATCGTACATAGACTTGGCGGCTAGTCAGACCTCTTTGGAGATCGTGCAAGGTGGTAATGCATATGTACAGCTATCCATAGGTGGAACATTTGGCGGAGATACGGAGATCACACACAAATGGATCGGAACGAGTCCCAGCGGGGTAAACCTCCAATTCAGTAAGACCGCTGGAAAGGTACCCTTTGCATCTACCCTCCAGATACAGGTATCCAATTCCACATCTCCTGGCCAGTATAAGTTGGAAGTTAAGGCGAAGAATAAGGATGGAAATTACGACATATATGACAAAGTGACGATCACCATCAATGTAACCAGCTCTGCACAGCCTGACTTTACCCTCTCTATCTCACCAGAAACAGTATCAGTTGTTAAAGGAGAGATAGCTGATTACTCCATAACCGTAACTCCATTAGCTGGCTTTTCTAGTACCATTCATTTCTCAGTTTCAGGGATACCACCCGGATCAGCCTATCAGTTCGTGTCATCTGGCTCGAATATATATCTCAGGGTCGCTACCTCCTCCTCAACTCCGCCAGGTAATTACACCTTAACGATCATAGCCCAAGGCGGTGGCAAGACCCACACGACAAGCGCTGCACTAACGGTCACAGCTGCAATGACTACAACAACTACGACTGCCTCAAGCACCAGCACAACTCCAACCTCAACCACGACAACCCAGTCTAGCACAAGCTTCTTCATAAACGTGAATCCCACATCACTCACCTTGGCTAAGGGAAGCACGGCCCACCTGACTGTGAGCGTTCAGAAGATCGGTGAATTCTCCAATCCAGTCACCTTATCAGCCTCAGGCCTGCCTCAGGGCGTGTCCATATCTTCTAATGTCAACAACGCTCCCCCCGACTTCACAGCCGATGTGGTATTAGTCGCAACAAATCAAGCCCCTATAGGGACTCACAGGTTCACTCTGTTGGCAGTAGGAGGAGGCATTACGAGGAGATCTACTATTACTCTGACGATCTCTGGTCAGCAAACCCAAAATCAGACCCAAACTCAGACTGGGACTCAAACTTCGACGTCAACCCAGACTGGGACCCAGACCCAAGCGAGAGAATTCGACTTCTCTCTTTCAATTACGCCTAGATCTCTAATCCTCAACCCTGAATCAACTGGTTCTGTAGCAGTTACGGTGAGAAAGATCAGTGGAAGTGGTACAGTCGCTCTATCGGCTTCAGGGCTTCCTTCTGATACCAATGTCAGGTTTAACCCGCCCTCTCTACAGGAAGGTACCTCATCTCTCATAATAAAGGCCGGACAGACCACTGGCACATTTACTGTGGTAGTCACAGGCACGTCAGGCAGCACTAAAAGATCCTCAACATTCCAACTACAGATAAAAGCGGAGGAATCTAGGTGCATCATAGCAACAGCTGCTTTCGGTTCAGAGCTAGCTCCGGAAGTCTCTTACCTCAGGAACTTTAGGGATCATTTGGTCATGTCTACTTACGCCGGATCAAGATTCATCACAGCGTTTAACGCGTTCTACTACTCTTGGAGTCCTCAAGTAGCAGGGGTTATCAGGGGAAACGATGCCCTAGCTTCACTAACGAGGCTATCCATACTTCCTCTTCTAGAAGTTCTCAAGATGGGGAGCTCCCTCTATAGGATCCTGCAGCCACTAGGCGGAGAAGCGGCTATCATATCCACAGGAACGGTAGCGAGCTTCCTTCTAGGGCTTATATACCTGAGTCCCCTCCTGCTCATCCTGAGCAGGCTGGATAGGGTGAAAGGGATTCTGAAGAGCAGGAAACTATTAGCTGTTATCGTTCTTGTGATAACTGCATCCCTGATTGCCTTGGGGACGTCCGTATACCTAGCGGTCGATAGCTTGGCCCTGATATCGAGCGCCTTGCTAGTTATTGGGATGATAGCACTGGCTCCCATAATAGTGGTTCATGCCTCATCAAAGCTACCGGCCATGATCTCAGATCACGACGCCGATCTTTGAATATTCCCTCCTTCTCTTTACCTTCCCTTTATCTCCTATCTTTCCTCCCTTGTTTTTGCTTTCGTTTTCTGTGATGTACGGCCCCTGCTTTATCTAATTCATTGCTAATTTTCCATATCTCATCAAGGCAGGCGATTGGAGAAAATTCACCTATATTCTACTCCTTGAGGAAGGAAGGATTATTTATCCTCAGAGGGACTTAGATATGATGAGACCAATAGACTGGCTAATAAGGGCAAAAAAGTTTCTAAAATCTGCGGAGATGAACCTAGGGGCAGGAGAATACGACATAGCGTGCTTCGATTCCCATCAGGCCGCTGAACTAGCATTGAAGGGTTTGCATATATGCAGATATGGATCGAGACCTTACACTCATGACCTGATCTCGTTGGCCAAACCCTTTAGCTTCGATCATGAATTTCTCCTTACCCTTACATCCTTCTACGCGCCATCCAGATACCCTGAATCTTCTATAACGTTCAATGAAGAGATAGCTAGGAGATGTGTTGAGACAGCTAAAGAGGTGATCGAATTTGTTGAAGGAGAGTTTAAGAAGGGCTGTTGAGAGATTCGCGGAGAAGGTGCTCCTCACATATGGTGAGGCCCTAGTGGTAGTCTTCGGGAGCAGGGTAAGGGGTGAGGGCTATGCGGCCAGTGACACCGACATCTTGGTAGCTCTGGATAGGGCTACCCTCGAAGACTTAGTTTACCTAGCTCGAGAAGCCAGGAAATCTGGAGTTCCCTCACCGGAAATCCATCTATATTCATTCAGAGATCTAGAAGAATTTGAAGGAGATTCTGTGATAATGGATGCTATCCTAGAGGGATTGCCCCTAGTTGACACGAGAGATATGGTGGATCGCCTGAGGAAAGCCATAGAGGATTACGTGAGGGAGAGGAGGCTCGTTAAAACTAGGACGGGGTGGTGGCTTTCCAGCCGGGAATGATTCTCCAGAGCATTATGAAAATCTGTGTGACCGGCTTACTCGTTCTCTTCTTTTCCCATCCCATTCCGCATCCAATTAGCAACCATTTTAAGTAGATGTTAGATAGCTCGATGATCGCCGAGGGGATCGTATGGTCAGGCTGAGCGATTACAGGCATTTCATAGGGATAGATGAGCTTGAGAAAATTAAGAAGCTTGCTTCTTACCTTAAGGGACAGGAGATTGTTCATATTAACGCGACAAGGTATGGAGGAGGAGTTGCAGAGATGCTAAGCAGTCTAGTTCCACTCCTATCATCCTTGGGCTTGAGGGCCAGGTGGGAGGTCCTTGAGGGAGATAATAGATTCTTTGAGATCACGAAGAGGATCCATAACTCCCTGCAGGGGAACATGGAGCTTAAGTTCACGGAGGAGATGTGGTCCCATTACCTGGAGATCAACAGGAGGAATTCCATGAGGTTCGAGGAAGGAGACTTCACGTTCGTCCATGATCCACAGCCCCTTCCTATGATTGAGAGTCGAGAGAATGGTATCTGGATATGGAGGTGTCATATAGATCCATCCAAAGGTAATCCATCGGTCTTAAGGTTCTTGGCTAGGTTCATCGAGAAGTATGATGCGCTCATATTCTCGCTCAAGGATTATATCATCCCTCTGAAGAGGGCCTATATAGTTCATCCCACTATAGATCCCCTCTCCGAGAAGAACAAGGCGATCGAACCCTCTGAAATAGAGAAGGTATTGGAAAGGTATGATATAGATTCAGACAGGCCCGTTATTGGGCAAGTATCTAGATACGACCCTTGGAAGGATCCATTAGGTGTGATTCGGGTGTATAGGATGGTCAAGGAGAAAGTGAAGGATGTTCAGCTAGTTATGGTTGGTTCATCCGCTTCAGATGATCCGGAGAGCGGTAAATGGTACGAGCTAACGAGCAGGGAGGCTGAAGGTTTGGCAGATGTCCATCTACTGACAGATCTTCCTGATATCGAGGTGAATGCCATACAGAGATCTTATTACGTAGCTCTTCAGCTATCCACGAGGGAAGGTTTTGGCCTAACGGTCACTGAGGCTCTGTGGAAGGGTGTACCAGTAGTGGCTAGGCCATCTGGCGGGATAAAGCTCCAAGTCATCGATGGAGTTACTGGTTTCCTGATAAGGGATCTGGAGGACGCTGCATCTAAGGTTATTCACCTGATTAAGAGACCTTGGCTCTCTAGGATCCTTGGTAACAATGGTAGAGAACATGTAAGGAGAAATTTCCTCATAACAAGACTTCTAATGGATCATCTCAGGATCATGGGAGAGCTTGATAAGATTAGTAGGTCAAAGCGCTACGGCGCCAAGTGACCTATCCCATCGCCCATTTAATCGGATTGATGGAAGAATGAAGGGAAAGGGAAAGGGAGAATTAAGGGATTTGCAGTCACGGTTCACGTTTACGTTCTTAGGGACATTCTGGCAATTCTTATAGCCTCATCGAGACTAGGCCTTATCGTAGTGCAAGTAGTACATGAACCATTCACAGGGTTCCAGACGCAGCTCCCCTCCAAGTAATCCCTAGCCTGCATAGCAGCCAGTAGGATAGTTCCATAGAAAGACTCTTGAGAGAGACCAGCGATATGAGGAGTTATCAGGATGTTATCTCTTTCCTTAGCCAGTCTTATGAGATCGTCATCCTCAGGTAGAGGTTCATCCCTATGCACATCCAGTACTAGGTAGATATCAGGTCTCTCAACAGCTAGCTTAACAACGGCCCCTTTAGCTTCCGTCCTCCCCCTTCCCACATTCACATATATGGAGTTCTCAGGGAGCATACTAAGGAGATCGAACGTTATCAGATCCTCGGTTTCCCTGGAGAGGGGTAAAGTATTGATCAGGATATCCGAGCTGGAGAATAGCTCCCTGAGTCCAACTTTCTTAGCTCCTAAAGATACCTCGAGCCAAGGCTTCCTAGATCTAGAGTAGTAGAGGAGGGGAGATGCCCCCAGACTGCTCATTATGTGAGCCACCCTGGATGATATCCAGCCAGCGCCTAGGAGGCCTAGGCTTCTACCCCGGATTAGAACTCCACGCATATGACGAGGCCACCCTCTCCTAGACCATTCACCGCTGATCGCGTACTCATAGCCGGGCAACACCATTCGAGCTGCAGCCAGTACACCGGCTACTACTGATTCGGCTACTGCCTCGTTTATCAGCTCTGGTTGATTTGCAACGCATACTCCAACTTGGTCAGCGGCCTTGACGTCTATGTGATCGTAGCCCGTACTCCTAGTTATGATGAGCTCCAAGCACCCATGATCTGCGAGCATCCCCTCGTTCACCTCAGTGTACCAATTTATGAAAACCCTTGATTTCCTAGCCTTATCCCATAGGTCTTTGCCGTTCTCAGCCTCATACACCCTGTACCCTTCAAGCACTTCCTTTGCCTCTCTAGGTAGAGGACCTCCCGAGAGCACATCATATTCGCACTTCATCGCAATCTTGCCTACATGAAGGACGTTAATTAAAATTAAGACATGCCGATTGAATCGAAGTCGAAGTCGCATTTGAGTATCTAGGTGAGGAAAGATTACCTGAGAAAGGGATTAATAGGCATATCTACTATCTACTCTCACCTCTACTCCCTCTTGCTTACTCACTATCTACCTAGTCATCATTCGGCCAGAGAAGGCTTAGTCCTTTCCTTTTATCTTAGAAGGGGAGGAGAGGGTGTCCAGTACCCTAGGTCTCCTTAGTACCGAGAGCGCTATGCCCTTCAGTACGGCATCCTCCCCGCTTCCTGCGTAATCCACGAAGGGCATCCTGTTGGTGATGTATTCCCTCATCTCCTGAAGGATCAGCTCCACGAAGTCCCTGTTATTGAGGACGATGCTCCCACCTAGTACCAGCATCTCTGGATCATACACATTTATCACGGAGGATATACCTGCCGCATTGATTTTCACAAGTTCGAAGACAATTTCTTCAGCAAATACATCTCCATCCCTCCACAGGGAGAATAGAGTAGGTGGATCAAGTTCTCCTTTTAGGGCAGTTTTCCAGGCCTCAGTTCTTTCTCCTTCCCATTCAGATGCCATCTCCCTCGAGAATAATGGAATTGCTGAGCCAGATGCCATTGCCTCCCAGTGCCCCCTCCCCCCACACCCGCACCTCCTTCCCCTATAGTCTAGGGTTATGTGACCCACTTCATGGGCATTTCCGTCCTTTCCTAGGAGGAGATTTCCATTCACCACAGCTCCTGCGCCTATGCCGGTGCTCAGAGTTAGATAGACGAGATTATCTACGCCCCTAGAGATATGTTCTCCCCAAGCTGCAGCCACACAGTCATTCAGCACCAATACAGGAGCGGATAGCCTTTCCTCCAGAGGCTTCCTGAGGGGGAAGCTCATAATGGGGTTGTTTGGCATCCTAATAACGTCACCTCTCCTCACGTCTATGAGGCCGGCGACCGCTATTCCCGCTCTATCTATGTCCTTCTCCCCTCTCAGATCCATTGCTAGCTTATATACCTCCTCAGCAATCCTTAATTTCCCTCCAGATCTGGGAGTTCTGATCTTTACCTTCTTAACCAGCTTTCCATCGCTGAAGAGGGCAACCCTGAGATATGTTCCTCCTATATCGGCGGCGAGTATATCCATGCCCTCATCCTCCAACCATCTTTCTCAAGAGTTCTATTAGATCCTCTCTCCTCCTTAGACTATACCTGGCTGTTGTGGCAGCATATCCTATCCTAAGAGAGTAAGCTTGCTCTGGTAGGGCTGAGAAGAGGGATTCGTCAGTTACGTCATCACCAGCAGCTAGTATGAAGTCCCATCCCTCATTAGCTATACTATGAAAGAAGTTTCCCTTGCTTATGCCTGCCTGCTTGACCTCGACGACCATCTTGCCGGCTAGGACGTTCACATTTATACCTGCAGTGAGATTCGTCAATGCGTGAATCATCTCCCTCACGGCCTCTCTCGCTATTCTAAGATCTGCTTTCCTGTAATGCCAAGCCAAGGAGAAATCCTTCTCCTCAACAAAGGAGCCAGGAATCCTTCTCACGAAGAGATCCAGCAAGGGCCTTATCATATCCTTCCACGACCTATCTATAGGTGCTGTCGTCCTCCACATACCTCCCACCTTGACCCAACCACCGTGCTCCGCTACCAGAGTAACATCCAAGTTTCCAAGCCACTTGTCGAGGGAGAACCTATCCCTCCCACTTATCACTACGACCTTACCTTTCTGGGAGAGCGTAGATAAGAGATCCTTTATCTCCTCAGAGGGCTCTGCCTTGCTAGGCTCTTCCACTATTGGCACCAGTGTACCATCATAGTCCAAGATTAGGAGGGGTTTCCTCGCTTCTCTATAGGTCTCCACTATCTCGTTCCTCATCTCCTCAGACAGTATCTTTGTTTCTAGCTCTTTGGTCCTCTCAACCACATCATTTAGCCTGCTTAGGAAACTATCAGCCCAGTATCTTACGTTGAATTTCTTGATCCTCTCCCTCATCGCCTCGTTCCTCCTCATCAGCTCTCCCTTCTCCATCTTGAGGGCCTCATTCAAGGTCTCTGAGACCTCCTCTATATTGTTCGGGTTCACCTTGAAGGCCTCCAAAAGCTCCTTAGCTGCTCCTGCAGTCTCGCTTATCACCAAAGCTCCTTTCAGGTGATTCATGGATGCCAAGTATTCCTTAGCCATTAGGTTCATCCCATCGCTTATCGGCAGGACGAGAGCCACATCGGCTGCTGAGTAGAGCGCCACCAACTCCTTGAAGCTCAAGTATCGGTACATGTACCATACCGGTACCCATCCCAAGACACCATATTTGCCGTTTATCCTCCCGACGGTCCCATCTATCTTGGCCTTGAGCTGTGAATAGTGCTCAACTTCCTCCCTAGATGGAGATACAACGAATATGTAGGTCACCCTCTCCTTCCACTCCGGATGCCTCCTGAGCAGCTCTTCGAATGCCATGAGGTGATGGAGAGGTCCCTTTGTGTAGTCCAAGCGGGACATGGAGAGTATTATCCTCCTGTCACCGACCCTATCCCTTATTCTCCTGGTCTCATCCCTGACCTCTGGAGATTCCGCTCCCTCGGAGAACTTCTCAAAATCTATTCCCATTGGAAATACATCTACTTGAACTAGCCTATCACCGACCTCTATCAGGCCCACCTTATTCTCGTATCCCTTGATCCTAGCCACGGCCTCTAGAAATGCCTGAGCGTAATCGTATGTATGGAAGCCGACCAAGTCGGCCCCTAGGATCCCTTCAATCACCTCCTTACGCCAAGGGAGGAGCCTGAATATGTCATAGCTTGGGAAGGGAATGTGAAGGAAGAACCCTATGGAAATTCCCAGTTCACGATTCCTCAGCATTTCTGGAAGTAGCATCAGGTGATAGTCGTGGATCCATACCTTATCCCCTGGCCTAGCTATCTCCTCTACTTTATTGGCAAATAAGGAGTTAGCTTCCCTATAAGCTTCCCAGTCCGATTTTGAGAAGACAGCGTAAGTCGTGAAACCGTGGAAAAGGGGCCATATGGTCTTGTTCGAGAATCCATGATAGTATCCCTTTACAAGCTTCCTTGGAAGGAACACGGGAAAGCAATCATGTTCAGCTAGGAGATCGGATACATCCTTGCCTCTCTCTGATCCTCCGGGCCAACCTATCCATTTAGCTTTATACTCCCTATAAAATGAACCTAGACCTGTTGCCAGTCCTCCTATGCTTGGAATCACCTGATGGCCAGAGGGGGTCTCGGTAATCATGAAGGGCAATCTATTTGACACTATTATAAGGGCCAACAGCCCTACCTCCATCTCGAGCTACTGGGATAATTTGGATGGGATACTTTAAATATTGCCCGTTTCTGCAGGAAAAGTATATCGCCCAGCTCAGATGGATCTACAATATGCAACCCATGAGTCACTAAGCTGATTTCCCTTCCTTATAAATCACCACTGGAACCTTCAACTTCCTACCTTATATCAGTTCTAGGTGTTAAGCTGCCAACGGCCGATTGGAGTGATTGAGGATTTCATCCGAATTTCCAAATTATTTAGTTGCCTCAATACTAACTATGCTATCGAAATGATATTCGGATGGTCAAATGGCTCTATATAAGTGGACTTTGAAGTACATTTAATAGCCAGTAGTCCACTATTTCCTGATGATAGAGGTCAAGGAAAAGCTTGAGAAATGGAGGAAATTGGAGGAGGAAGCTAGGGAGATAAGGAGGAAGGAAGCTGATTGGAAGTTCATAGAGAACCAGCCTCCGAGGATAAGGGCAGCCCTCAAGCTTTATGTGGA
>JAOZGJ010000099.1 GCA_027491785.1 Thermoproteota archaeon
CAGCTTGGATCGGACCCCTTATATATGTCATGCTATTTGCGATAATTTTATCAATTTTTTCATACCTAAACATAATTCCCTTCAGAAAATTTTACTTGAATAAGGAGAAGCTCATCTTTCCAGTAGCTACTGTCAGTGCGAGCTTTTCGAGATTAATAAAGGAGAGGAGAAAGGGATTAAGGTGGCTTTGGCTTGGCCTCCTTGCTGGCTTCTCAATAAGTCTATTCCAAAGAGGTCATTTACTTCAAGCTATGTGGCAAGATTTCCCTGCTGCTGATCTCAGGATGGACCTCACTCCCATGCTCCAGCATTGGTTTCCTGGAGGAGCTTTCGGGATGGATACAAGTACTCAGATAACACCGGACTTATTCGCTTGGGCCTTCCTGATTCCCATTGAGATACAGGTGTCTACTTGGGCTACTGCTATCGTAGCCTATCTACTAGTCCCCCCAATTCTAGTGAGAATGGGCCTTCTACCTTATGAGAGCGGGAGAGATTTCGCGTTCTATACATCTAATGCGGCGGTCAATGGTCCATTGCCTTGGTACCATATATCTACAGGGCTTTATCTCGCTGTAGGTGTTATACCCCTCATCCTCGGCTATAAGTACATTAAAGACAGTTGGAAGAACTGGGAAGATGAGCCCATTACAAGGAGATGGCTTGTAATTGGTTGGCTCCTAACATTTGCTGCCAGCATATCTCTAATAGCTGTATTAGGCGTGAATCCAATGATAGCTCTAGTGCTCGTTCTAATGCATCTGCTATACTGGCATGGATATGTATGGACTTTGGGTATGGGTAATTGGATCATACCCGTAGATTTAGGCATAAGGGGAGTTCTAGATAATCTATTTTTCTCTACAGGTATGTTTCAAAGAGCATCGCCTGATGCTTTCTTTTCCGGAGCAGCATCAGCTATGATGACGGATACCGTATCTGCCCAACCAACAGCATCTGCTGAAAGCTTCAAATATTCTCAGTCTATAGGAATGAGGGCAAGAGAGATGTTCAAAGCCCAGATAATCGGTCTCCTTTTCGGAGCAATAATAGGAGGATTGCTCCTACTATTGTCCTTCCATATATGGGGTGCTGCTAACAAACCTTTAGAGATAAATACACCCGTATACCCGAATGAGGGGCTATTATCTGTTATGGGCAATCTAGCGGGATGGAAAGTTGATTATTTCTTGGAGGGAATCATTATAGGAGGGCTGGTCTTTCTTCTGAGGGGAGTAATCCCATGGATTGGTATTAGCGCCGTGGGTGTGCTCTTTGGATTACTTATACCTCAATATGCCCTTCTCTATATGATATCTAGCTTATCAAGGTACATTGCAAAGAGGCATGGTGGAGAGAACTTCTTCAACTATGTAGCGGTTCCTTTCGTAGCCGGCTTTGCTATTGGTGGGGTACTAGATATAATGGAGACGAGTATAGTAAATGTGATAAAATCTAGCCCGCTTGAGCCATTATCAAGCTTTATTGGGGTTCTATTGATACTTGCTGTCTTCCTTCCCGCCTTGAGGGCATATCTATCATCTAAGGAGGTGATTACTGGTGACCCTGATATTCACTCCCTTGGGGATTAGGGGAATAGTGGGCGATGGGATAGATGCCGAGGTCGTCACCAAGATATCTAACATATTTGGGAGGAGGTTAGGTAAGGGCTCTCTTGTCATTGTTGGAAGGGATACTAGGCCTAGTGGCTATATTCTAGATCGAGCGGTAGTTTCTGGACTTTTATCAGCTGGTGTAAATGTACTTAACATAGGAATAGCACCAACACCTACTATAGAGTGGGCCGTAGAGAAGTATAACGCTGATGGTGGTGTTATAATCTCAGCGAGCCATAATCCTCCCGAATGGAATGCTCTTAAACTAGTTGGTAAAGGAGGATTGCTCCTACATCCTAATGAGATGGAATCTTTAAGGGAGGAATTTCACAGTAGCGGATTTAAGTCAGTACCTTGGACAGATCTTGGAACGGAAGAGAGTGCTGACTTGTCTGAAGAATATATAGATGACCTCCTAAATTTTGTTAACGCCGAGAAAGTCAGGGAAGGAATGCTTCATGTAGTTTTAGATGTGAACGGGGGGGCTGGAGCATACGTTACCCCTTACCTCTTTCAAGCCTTAGGGGTTAAGACCAATACTATTAACTCATCTCCCGGAATATTCGTTAGGGAAATGGAGCCAAGGCCCGATACCCTAGGAGACCTATCTAAAATAGTAGTAGCCACAGGGTCTGATGTCGGTTTTGCCCATGATACGGACGCTGATCGCTTATCCTTAGTAACTGAGAAGGGGAGGGTAATGACTGAGGATATAACGCTAGCTCTAGTGGTGGACTACGTTCTAGCTAAGAAAGGAGGCGGAACTATTGTCGTGAATGTGGCTTCCTCTAGAATGTTTGATGATATAGCGAGGAAGAGAGGGGCTAAAATCTATAGGACTCCTGTGGGAGAGGCATACGTATCACATAAAATGAGAGAGATCAACGCTACAATAGGAGGAGAGGGAAGCTGTGGAGGAGTGATCCTTCCAGAGTTCCATATGGGTAGGGATGGTCCTTTAGCAGCATCAATTATCCTAGAGATAATGGCTTCTAAAGGAATACCCATTAGCGAGCTAATTGACAAGCTTCCTAGGTACCATATGATAAGGAGAAACTTCGAGATAAAAAGAAACTGGGATTCCTTGAGGAAGGATCTAATATCGCTCAGCAGGAAAAGAGGAATGGAAATAGATCTGACTGATGGTGTGAGGCTATATGATGAGGAGTCTTGGGCTTTGATAAGGCCCTCTAAGACGGAACCTAAGATAAGGGTACTTACAGAGGCTAAGGATCCATCTGTAGCGGAAGAACTCCTAGAAGTTGTACAAGAAATTTTATAGGATATATTTATTATTACTTCTTTTTCCTCTTCTTATCTTGGCTTTTCCCTTCTGAACTAGGAAATTCTATCTTTCCACTGAGCTTATCATAGAACCTTTTCCAAGCAGACCCCACACCGCTTAGGGATATTATCACAAAGGAGAATGCTGTAAGAGGAGCGTTCGTTGGACCCACGAGTAAGGCCGAAATCAGTCCAATTATTGGGATAACAATACCAGATAATAGTGAAGCATTTTTATAGAGCTTAGAGGCTTCATTCTCGGTCATGTTTTCGGAAAATACGATTTTCCTTACATACTTATCGGACATTATGAAGAGAAAGAGAGCTAACATCATGAATATTATGCTGAGAACGGAACCAATTTCTTCGTTAATAAAAGTATACCTCGTTGATATAATAATAGCAAGAAACAGCGTAAGCACAGGGAATGTAGAAATCCAAGCCGTAAACTCTTTGTATCTATCTGGTTCTCCAATGGGATCCATAACTAGCCCTCAGATTGAAGGTCAAGTTTAGGTTTAAAAATGCGCACGGTTATGGTGTGTAGAGATATTGATATACCATGATAGGGTGATAAGATGGCTGAGAAGGAACACGTAAATCTGATCTTCGTAGGACACGTCGACCACGGAAAGTCGACGTTAATAGGAAGGATGTTCTTTGATCTCCAGTTGGTAGAGGAACTTCCTCCGGAAGAGCAAGCCGCTGATGCTCAATTCGCATGGCTAGTCGATAGGCTCAAGGAGGAGCGAGAGAGAGGCATGACTATAGACCTCTTCCATACGAAGATAGAGACCCCTCATAAGATGATAACGATCATAGATGCTCCGGGTCATAGGGACTTCGTTAAAAATATGATAACAGGGGCGAGCCAGGCTGATGCTGCCATCTTGG
>JAOZGJ010000102.1 GCA_027491785.1 Thermoproteota archaeon
AAGCTTAACTACTGGCGTAGCTGCCGCCAATATTACCTTGGGAGATGAGAGTCTTGTGAGAAACTCGCCCATTGTACTGGCCCCGCTATAAAGAGCCGCTATTGTTAGGTAATTCAGGGCTGAAAGAAACAGGGTTATGATCAGGATGAACTTCCAAGTGCCCTTCGTCTTGCTCCATGGCAGGCCTGCTAAGAAGTAGAATATGAGTGAAGTAACTAACAGGGGGTACCAAGAGGATTATATCGGATGCCAGAGTCAGGCTGAGAACAAAAAATAGGATAAAGGTGAGCTTGGTAGGATCTAGCCTGTGAATTGGACTTTCTCCTTCTATATATCTTATGAACCTGGATGACATTCCATATTCTCCTAGCCCTCTACCCTTTACCGCTGCTGAGTAAGCGGCAACGAGTATGGGTGTGAGAATTGCTCCATTAACCGCGTCCGTTAGTGCCGCTGGGATAAACAGGGCATAGGTTGCTTCTTGTATGGTAGAAACGCCATATTCGAGCAGGTAATCCGTATAGGATCTCTTGCTACGATATCATCGCAAGCATCCGTATGATAGAGCATAAAGATTTCTGCTTCACCGCATTTCCTCTAACTCGCATTTTAAGCGATTCCTGATTCGTCCCTCATAGAGGAGAGGTTCATCAAAGACCTCCTCCTATCCAACCTTTATACTATTTTTGGAGGTTTTTCGCGCTTTAGTGAATTATTCCCAGCTCATTTACGGTTATCTTTCTCCAATTCTCAAATATGCCCGACGGGAACATGTAGGATCTGCTTAGCTGTACGCCATCCAAGATGGCCATACCTTAAAGCTGTTAGAATTCGCTCAATGGAGAAGAGCTTGTATAAGGATGGACTTCAATCGGGACTGTCGGATATCCGATGGTATACTATGCACTCCTCTAGACCGTCCTTTTGACCTAAGTATTCGAATCCGTAGCCCATCTTCTCAACCAAGACTTTTAGAGCATTCAATGGGAAGCGAGATGGATCTAGTTTGATGAATAAAGCTTCTCCTTCTCCTAGTCCATTTACAAACCTGAGCAAAGTAGCAACAGGAGATTCACTACAGCCTTTAGATCTCCCCATCATCTCTAGCTTGGACACTATATGGTAATCACTTCTTTGCAATTTTACCACCATAAAGTCTCTCTATTATTTCCTCTTCCTCTAAAGCCTGCTTCTCAGCTATCGTAAGGTCACTTGGCAGCCAATCTGGTCTGTTCTCCTTATAATAATGGCGAATTGCCCTTCTCAGTCCCCCAACAGCTAGTATACTACAATGTCTCTTGATAGGCGGTAATCCGCCCAGCTGATCCGCTACCTCATTCCATCCTATTTCCCAAGCCTCTCTAGTCGTCTTCCCCTTTATCATCTCAGTTAAAGTACTAGCAGCAGCAATATTAGCAGCGCAGCCGTAACTCTCGAACCTAGCATCCTCAATTAGATCTTCCTTGTTCTTCCTGCTGATCTTGAGATATATTCTTATGACATCACCGCATGCTGGGCTACCAGCTTGGGCAAATGCATCTGGATTATCGATCTTTCCTAGGTTCTTTGGATTCCGGAAGAGTTCAAGGACCTTGGGAGTATATGGAAGCGGAACCCTTGTACTCATACTCGCACCTCTATATAACTATTGTCATATACGCTATTAACTTTTCCCAAGGGGACTTATCTTCCTTAATCTGCTCACGGCCTCTCCCACCTGGTCTATTACATAATTCATATCTTCCTTGTCATGGTATCTCATCAATTTGAACAGAATGCTACCATGAGCGGCCTCGTATTCCCTTCCTATGGCCAGCATGACATGACTGGGTTCTAGTACTCTACTGGTGCACGCACTTCCACTCGAAACGTAAACACCTCTCAGGCTGAGTTCCACGGTAAGGGCCTCTCCCTCCACATGTAAGAAGCTTATATTAACGTTATCTGAGACCCTCTCTTTCCTAGAACCATTCAGTAAGGTATCAGATACCGAATCAAGGATTCCTTCCATAAGCAGATCCCTTAGCAAAGCAACTCTCCCATTAATACCTTGAAAATCCTCGAATGCAAGCTCAACAGCTTTCTTGAAGCCAGCTATTGCTGGAACATTTTCGACACCGGGCCATAGGGCCTGGGAGCTTAGTGCCCCCTTTAGAAGGGACTCTACCCTAGTACCTTCCTTGAGATAAAGTACACCAACTCCCTTTGGACCTAGAACCTTATGAGAGCTCAAGGTAAGCATATCCAAATCTAGCTCCTTTAAATCTAAGGGGACTCTCCCGTAGGCATCGCAAGCATCCGTATGAAAGAGAGCATCGGGATTTTTGTCCTTTACCACATCCAAAAGCTCTTTTAATCGCTGAATAGTACCTATTTCGTGATTTGCCGCCTGAATGCTAACTAGTATCGTCTCTTTGTCGACAAGTGCGGAGAGGACATCCGGATCTACGAAACCTTCTCCATTAACAGGAGCTCTGATTACAGTAAAACCTGCATCTTCCAGTGAGAGTGCAGGCAAGAGGACACTATAGTGCTCTATGTCTGATATTATAATCTTCTTCCCCTTCTGCCTATTGGCCCTAGCCCCTCCTATAACGGCTAAATTATTGGCCTCTGTGCCACTGTGCAAGAAGTTAACTCCAGCAGGTTCGCCTCCTAGTGTACTAGCTATTTCCTCAGAAGTCTCTTCGATCACTTCTAGGGCTTCCCATCCAGGTTTGTTTGTGATTGAAGGATGTCCATATCCTCTTTTATTATAATAGGGGAGCATATAACTTACGACTTCAGGTGGAACCCACCCTGAGTTCTCATTATCTAAATAGACCTCCCTCTCTGGGGTACCATGAATCTCTAGCAATTCCCTTACTGCTGGCATAAGTAGGTATTCCCCATCCTAAGTAATAAACTTTGAATATATATGGGAAGGGTTGTTATGCTATTTGAATTAACTATTGTTTTATCATCAAGAGAAGATTAATATGATTGGATGCTATTTTTAAATAAAAATGCTCGACTTAGCCGCAATAATTGCGCGCTCTCCTTACATTGGGACGCATTAAGAAAGACGAGAAGGAAATAGAATACAGACTCACGGAAGATGAGGAGACTTGGAAGGGGGAGAGGTCACTATGGATCAGCGATCTTGAAGCGAGGGCTCGTGATCTGAATCCGTATGAGAAGAACTTATTAGTAGCCCTGCAACTCATAGATCCCCTTAAAGGAAGTTCTGTGGTCTCCAACGATATAAAGACGTTGAAGAGAAATCTTCAAGCACATGTAGGTTTCCCGCACTTCTCTGTAAAAGGAATCTCGATCCCAGAGAGCATGAAGTATATATGTTCTTTACTATAATGAGCTGTTTGAAGCTTTGGAGGAACGAGCCTTCCTAAGGAAATATAAAATATGGATAGAATTTTCGATTTCATTAAAAAGTGGCCATTTAAAGATATGATTTTACTAGCTTGAGGTTGGTGGTCGTAATTATTAATAGTTATATAATTCAATAATTATCGATGGCCTACACGACTATATCCGTGAGGAAGAACGTGAAGAGGAAGCTCGAGCTCCTGAAGGGAGGTAAGGACTGGAGTGACTTCCTGAGCGAACTGGTAGAGGAGGTGAAGAGGATAAGGAGGTCTGAGGCTTTCAGGGAACTGAGGGAGGAAGTGCTACCCTACCTAGACGACGTTGAGGCATCGCACAGGAGGTTCAGGAGGGAGTTCTCCCTTGATCCTGATCGACACTGACGTCCTGATAGAATCCTTCAGGGAGGGAAGAATTAGGGGAGATGCCATCTCCATCATCACGGCTCTTGAGTTCATCAGGGGCATTCCCGAGGAGAGAAGGGAGAGGGTGAAGGAGCTTCTGGAGGGATCTTACGAGGTCATTGGGATCGACAATTCGGTCCTGCTCGAATACTGCAGGCTCTACGACTCCCTTAGGAGGGAAGGATCTCCCTTGGGCGATGCGGATCTGTTGATAGCAGCTACAGCCATATCGAAGGATATGGAGCTTCTCACAGGCAACCTAAAGCACTTTGAAAGGCTGAGGAGGTACGGACTCAGAATAGGCTCTGAGTCGAAGTGAAAGATGGAAGAGTTGTGTTGCGCCTGGCTGTTGAGTTGGATTGGTGGACTGAGTAGGATTTATCCTATGAGTTAGTTAAATTAAATTAAGCTAAGCTGGGTAGGATAGATTAAGCTGAACCTCCCACGAGGGCGGATTATGGGGGCAACGCAATGACTACCCATCTTTATATCACCACCCCTATCATTCGTATACTAACTACCTCTTGGCTTCACTTACCAGCTAGCCCAGCCAGTCTATCGGAGATCATCATCCCTAAGTTGAAGCAGGAGTGGGTCAGCACGGCAGGCAGCAGGGAGCCTGTGTATAGCCTGAAGAAGCCAG
>JAOZGJ010000104.1 GCA_027491785.1 Thermoproteota archaeon
GGAGATAACACGGGTAGGTTCGTTCCAATAATACATCTAGATTTAGTGCCAGGAGATCAAATGAAGGTGATCTATCTGGCTAAAGGAGGAGGTAGTGAGAACACATCACAGCTTTTCATGTTAAGTCCAGTTTTAGGTCTAAAGGGAATTAAGAGAGCTGTGATAGATGCTATGATAGAAGCAGGTCCGAAGCCATGTCCTCCAATCGTAGTGGGTATTGGTATTGGAGGGAGCGCTGATATGGCGTTAAAGCTTGCGAAGAAGGCAACGTTTAGGAGGTTAAACGAGCCGAATCCAGATCCGAAAATCGCTGAAGTTGAGGAGGAGCTGTTGGAGAAGATAAATTCCCTAGGATTAGGCCCCATGGGCCTAGGGGGTAAGACCTATGCTCTTGCGGTCAAGATAGAATGGGCTCATAAGCATCCTGCAAGCCTACCGGTTGGTATAAATACACAATGCTGGGCTTTTAGGAGAGCTGAGGCCATATTTGATAGCAATGGAGAGATGAAGCTTCTGGTTCCCCCATGAGAGGTGATTATTATGGCAGAATATAGGTTAAAAACTCCTATTTCTGAGGAAGAGGTTAGAAAGTTGAAGGTAGGTGATATAGTATACCTTGATGGCATTATGGTAACTGGTAGGGATCAGGTGCACAGAAGAGCTCTTGAACTCGCTTCTAAAGGAGAAAAGGATAAGATGCCTATGAACTTAGAGGGCATAGCTCTTTACCACTGTGGACCCATAGTGAAGAAGGTAGGCGGCGAATGGAAGATATTTGGATTCGGCCCAACCACAAGTGCCAGAATGGACAGCGTTGAAGCTGACTTCATTAGAGAATTTGGTGTAAGGCTTATAATAGGAAAGGGAGGGATGTTTGAGAAGACTACGAGGGGAATGAAGGAATATGGAGCAGCATACTTAGCATATCCAGGTGGCACTTCAGCTGTGGCCACTAGTGCAGTTAAAAGGGTAATTGATGTTCATTGGCTTGATTTAGGTACTCCCGAAGCTATGTGGGTTGTTGAAGTGGAAAATTTTGGTCCTACAATGGTAGCAATAGATTCTCATGGGAATAATCTATTCACTGATGTACTTAATAAGGCTAAGAAGACAGCCGAAGAAATTAAAGCTAAAATATAACCACACCCCTTTTCTTTCTTCCTTAGAAATTGTATGAAACGTTTTGGGACGATTTTAACAACAATATTTACTAAGATATCGATTCCCCATTAAATGTGAGGGGATATGGTCAGTGTAATAGAATCGTGCATCTTCTCGCTGGAGAAGAAGGGCTTCTCCATCTTATATTGGTATATAGACAGGGGAGAGGTTGAGATAATCCTAAAAACTAGGACATCATCTCCTTTAGAGGCAGTTAATCTAATCAGGAACAAGCTCAGGGTTTTAAAAGTCAGCTTGGAGGTTACTAAGGAAGGTAGGGATCTACTGGCTCGAATAAACTTCAAATTAGGTCATCCTCCAAGGGGGCTGAGGCCAAAAGGCTTAAATGATCTTCTAGCATGGGGGCCAGCCATCTGATAACTATTATTTACATTCAAATCCTTAACGATCAATTGATAGTCTAATTGAGGCACTATCTATTGATTTTCTATCGATATTAGATGTAATCCCTCGTTTTATAATATCTATACATCTTTCATTATTCAACTTCAAAAGAAAATAATGTAGATAAATGGCATACTACAATTATCATGACGGTTATTCACCGGTATATCATTGCTTTGTTGTTTACAATGCGCCTTTACAATAAAAAAAGAATTATCAGTACTTTAACTAAAATAATGAAAAATGCCTTTTCAATATATATTAGACAATTATTACCTTTTATAAAATTCAAATATTTAATATAACTATATTTAAAAGCAAGTTAATATTAATATAATTAGGAGTTGATGAAAATAAGTTTAGTAGTGAGTGGTTCGCTATCTACCCTCCTGTTCGGCGGCGCTGCTTCTCTAGCCTCCGCCTTAAAAGCGACATCCTCGAGGATCATAGTGGAACCATCGGTCCTGAAAACTATGTCCTTAATAGGAGCACCGTTCCTATTGGCAAGGACATATAACAAAATTGTGATGGAAAAAGATTTGGGCGCCAACGCCTTAAAGGACGAACTTTCATCCAATTATATCCGGGAGAGGATCCTAAACCTCATAAATAGATCGAAGAAGAGAGGAATACTTGAAGAGAAGCTAGTTTCGATGGGGCTTAATAGAGAAGAAGCTTTTACAGCAATTTTAGCCCTAAGCAGATCTCATGATAGAGTATTCATATCTAGACCGTTCGCTAGGATTATAATGAAAGATTTGGGGTTAAATCCATCTCCTCCACTTGTAGCTCTGGTAGATTCGCTAAGGAAAGGTATAATTCGACCAAAAGAATTCTCTGTTCTGTACAGAAAGCTGTTTGAATTAGGGGATGGGAGGTGATATTCATGGGAGACGAACTTTTAGAAGTCAATAGACAGGAAATTAAGGAGGCTTGGGATGAGATAGAGGATATTAAAAAGGAAAGACGAAGAAGGCATCTGATAGCTGCTGGCTTTACATCTCTAGGCATATTCCTTCTCTTCTCATCTTTATTGACGCTGCTCGAGAGAATACCGATACCTCCTCTCAATGTCTTCTGGACATTCATGGCGATCATATCTGTTGGAGCAATATCCTTTGGCTACGGCTTTTATAGAATAGGTGTATCTTGAAGTTGAGCAGAGAAAATATCTTTCCAACTTTTTCCGTGGTAATCCCTGCCTATAATGAGGAGAAAAGTATAGCAAAATGCATAGATAGCGTACTTAAACAGACCATCTTACCTGAACGTGTGATAATAATTAACGATGGTTCTATAGACTTAACTCAGCGTATAATAGAATTATACAAGGAGATATTCCCAGAGAAGCTGGTAATAGTGAACCTTAAGAGTAACACGGGAAATAAAGCACTAGCTCTAAAATATGCGATACCTCACCTGGAAGGGGACCTCGTATTTTATACAGATGCAGATTCAGAATTAGAACCATATGCTTTTGAATACATGATCCATCATTTCTTAGACCCGAGTGTAGGTGGAGTATCGGGATATGTGAGGTCTAGGAGGCATAACTTGGTCACAAGTATCAGGGAACTTCAATATCTCATGGGACAGGATCTATATAAGAAAGGCAAGGAATCTTTAAATGCTATAATGGTCATTCCAGGACCAATAGGAGCTGTAAGGAGGGAACTATTTGACCCCAAGGCAGATACAGTAACAGAGGACATGGATCTCACTCTCTCCATACTCGAGAGAGGCTACAGTCTGTCTTATGACTCTAGAGCTATCGCATGGACTAGCGACCCTCCTAATCTAAGATCCTATGTCAGGCAAATGATCAGATGGTTCTCCGGATTCTTTCAAAATATTAAGAAGCATTTCCGATCCCTCCCGAGAAACGTGAGGGGAGTAATGGCCCTGACCTCCATCGAATATACCGTCTTCTCCATAATTCTCGATGTCTCTATAATCTACGGTATTATGTCCGGGAACGTTCTCCCCTTCCTAATATTCATAGTCAGTGAGACCCTACCTTGGGGGCTGTTATCCCTTTATGCCGCGATGAGGAGGAAGAGAAGAGATTTAATGAAATCTGCAGTTATAATGCCATTAATCAGGATAATAGATCTTCATATATGGCTTTATGCCTTTATTAAAGAGCTAGTGCTTAATAGAAAAGAATCGGGCTGGAGAAGATCCGACAGGATAGATCTAAAGATAGTAAGCCGAGAGCAGGCCTACTCTAAGAGACGCGTTGAGAGAACTGCTCTATTTTAAGGCTTTTATCCTCTTCATTGAGATTAGAATTTCTGCTGTGGCAAGGGTGGCAGCTAAATCTTCTGCATTTTCAATGCTAAGCTCTTCTAGGATTCGAAAGTAGCGAACGTATGCCTTCCTGAAGGCTCTTTCTTCTCTGATCCCTAGCGGCAATTTTATCCTAGCTATATATAAGCTGAGTATAACTAATAACAATTTTTTATATCTCGCTAGAAGCATAATCCTCCCTAGTAACGAGTTTACCATCAATAGTCATAGCTATTTCCGGATTTATGCCAACTTTCTTTAATCTTCTTTTCACTTTATCATATAAAATTACGATCTCAGGCTCAAAAGATGCGACTAGCGAGGGGTCTATCTCACGGATCCTCTGAAGAAGAGAGGTAAGTTCCTCTTTAGGTGAAAAACTGATAACAGCCGAGACATGAACGTCAGCATCGGCTTCAACCAGATTCTCTAGACCCTTAAGTTGTAGGAAGAATCCCTCCTCTCTTGCTCCTGTGATCCTGTGAAAGACCTCGGGTGATGTTCCCTTAAGAGATACTCTCACGTGCACATGATCACGAGATATCTCCCTAGCATAACTCTCATCTGAGAGAAGTATAGCATTAGTCTCTAGAATGAAGTGGATTCCGCTCCCCTCTAAATGTCTTAGTAATGAAGTAAGGTGCTCTCTTCCTATTGTGGGCTCAGCACCACTAATTCTGACCCTATTCAGACCGTATCTCCTTGCACCCCTAACTAGCCTATCTGCTACTTCTCTTGGCGAGTAGAATTCTCCAGCATCCAGATCAGTCACATATCTATAGCTCCAACAGAAAACGCATCTCAGATTACAACCGACAGCATCGGCTGTATAGATGCCTCCATAGAAGTGAGAATGTCTAAATCTATAGTAACGCCTTAACTGGCCTTCTAAAGACTCTCTCGTAACCTTCCTCTCTACAATCCTTGATAGCTCTAATGGATCATATCCAGAGCCCATCAAGATAGCCTCTTGGCTATATCTCTTCCAATCCAAGCTCCCGATGCAGCTGCTTGAACAAGTCCTCTGGAGACTCCAGCTCCATCCCCTCCTGCATAAAGCCCATTTATTGCTTTAGTTTCTAGATTTTCCTTCAAATCAAGCTTCGCAGTGTGTAACTTGACTTCTACTCCATAGAGCAGAGTATGGTCAGAAGCTATACCTGGCATTATGTCGTTCATAGCTTGGAGCATTTCCAATATATCCTTCAAGTATCTATAAGGTAGAACAAAGCTCAAATCCCCGGGTATAGCGGACTGGAGGGTAGGCTTCACTACACTCCTGCTTAGTCTAGAGGAAGTGGATCTCCTTCCTCTCCTCAAATCTCCAAATCTCTGAATTATTGGCTGATTTCCAGCTATATTATTGGCCATCCTAGCTATGCTCAAGGCGAAGGATATAGTATCCTTATAAGGCTCGGTAAACTTCGTTGTTACGAGTATAGCGAAATTGGTATTATCTGTCTTATAGTCCTCTCTCGCGACACCATTTACCGTTACGATACCCCAGTAGGACTCGGTCACAACTTCCCCTCCTGGATTAACGCAAAATACTCTAACTCTATCGTCAAATGTCTCACTATAATAAATTAGCTTGGGCTCATATAGCACCTCTGTGAACTCCTCCATGACCTCATAAGGTACCTCCACCCTGACTCCTAAATCCACCTTACCTCCCTCAACCTTTATGCCAAGTCTCTTCGCTTCCTTTACGAGCCAGCTAGCTCCTACTCTTCCAGGTGCCACCACAATATACTTAGACTCCAGTTCCTCTCCGTTAGAGAGTTTAACCCCTCTCACATGGGAATCGTCCACTAATATCTCATCCACAGCTGTACCAAATCTAAATGACACTCCCATATCCAAGAGGCTCTTCCTGAAATTCTTAAGTACCTTATACCCGCCATCACTTCCCATATGCCTTATTCGAAAGGGAATCAAGAGGAGACCTGCCTTTAGGGCCTTGCTCCTGAGCCTTTCTATAGCCTCCTTATCTTCTCCATACAGCTTATTCGGGGCTCCCATTTCAAGAAATATCCTATCAACGTATTCTATAAGATTCCATACATTTTTCTCTCCTATTATACTTGCTAAATCTCCCCCTATATCCTTAGTAAGGTTAAGCTTCCCGTCGCTGAATGTGCCTGCCCCACCGAAGCCCGACACTATATCGCATATGGGGCAAGCCAAACATTTCCCAGCATCTTTGAGAGGACATTTCCTACCTTCTAGATCCTTCCCCATCTCTATTATAAGAACTCTGGCCTCAGGCTTGAGTCTCTTCACCTCCATTGCAGAAAATAGACCGGATGGACCAGCTCCGACTATTATTACATCCCACTTACTCAATAGTTTCCCTTTCGGTTGTCGTCAGGTAAGTGATAATAAATTCTTCCTCTCGGATAAGAAGGATAAGGTCCCCATGTAATGCCCATCTAAAGTCAAAACATCGGTTAACTTTGGGTCTATACATTTCGGAAAGACTGGGCCTCTCTCTTTCATATCTAAGAGGTCTCCATATCCCAGCATGTCATTAAAAGCTGGAAGGATTATTACCTTCTCTGGTAATCCCTCGCACACAGTCTCGGCAATTATCCAGACAGGTACCTTTCCCATACCCTTTATCGGAATAGCTGGATGAATATGACCCATTATTCCGAATTCATAGCTTGAAGCCTCTTCGCTCGGATATGCATGTCCATGGAAGATCCATGAATCTCCCAGAGGAAAACCTCTAGGACTCTTAATCTCGCAGTAATCTCCTATAATAGATGATATACCTCCATCGTGATTTCCTGGCACGAGGATTACCTCCTCAAAGTTTGTCGATACCGCTTCAATGAATCTCCTAACTCTAAATCCGGAGGATAATCCTATAGAATGCTTTAGATCTCCTGCAATGAGCAATCTATCGAATTTACCCAATGAGAGCACCTTATCTATCATCGCTTGAGTTCTATCCGGTATATATATACCATTTTTCGCTAGATCCAATTCGAATCCTAGGTGCAAATCTGCTATGACAAGCCATAGCCTTCCATCAACCTTTATCTTTAGGGCTGATTTTTCCCATATGGGTTCCATCAGTGGAATGTTGCGATGATGGCCTTAAAATATATGAGATGCTAAGATCTTTACCTTGGGGCAGCTCTCTAAAGGCTCTTAAATCCGCCTTAAGGGGACAGGTTGTTAAACATGTGTTTAAGCCTAGTAACAGATATTTTTACGTTGTTAGAGGGCCAACTGGCTTCCATCTTGTCCTAGGCGATTTATATTGCTCATGCTTCGATTTCTATCTGAATGTCGTAATGAGGAGAAGAAGGAAGTACTGTTATCATATTGTAGCAGCAAATATAGCGGAGAAGATTGGCTCTTATAGGGAGGTACTGCATAAAGATCCTGAGTTCATTGGCATGATAAAGAGGATAATGGCTTTGGAAGGCTTGGATCTAGATCCCTAATCGTTGAAAAGCGAAGCCTTTTTATCCCATGATTATCCCTTTCGACGTAAGTGGTGCCGATGGGCATTGAGGAAGAACTCGATAGGGAACTGCTTTCAACATACCACAGGAGGATTTTAAAGGAAATTGTCGCGAAGAAGATAGCAGGAGATATTCTTTTTAGCCAGAACATAGGTCTATCGATGAGAAAATGGAGGGAATATTTCGGCATTAAACAAAGTGAGCTGGCTAGGCTGCTTGGGGTATCTGCTTCCGTAGTTTCCGATTATGAATCAAGTAGGAGGAAAAGTCCAGGCTCTCTTGTACTTAGGAGATTCATAATGACTCTCCTAGAGGAAGATGAGAAGAGAGGAGGGGCGGTAATAAGGACCCTCGTTAGAACCACTGGCATGGTGCCCCTCCTTTCAAGCGTAATAGATATGAGCGAATTTACCCTGCCTATAGAGCTAGACAAGTTTCTGGAAGTCATAGATGGTAGGATAGTCGTTGAGGCTCCTCAACCTACCTATATCCATGGTTACACGGTGATAGATAGTATAAAGGCTATCCTGAACTTAAGTGGCTCTGATTTCATGAGACTATTCGGCACATCAACTGAGAGAGCGCTCATATTCACTAAGGTCACAGCAGGTAGAAGCCCGATGGTGGCCCTGAAAGTGATAGATATAAGACCTAGTCTAGTCGTCCTCCATGGACCTCAACCTGATAACATAGATAGGCTTGGAATGAAGCTGGCTTCAGCTATGAGGATTCCCTTGGCAGTTTCCATGATAGATGAAGTGTATACATTAGTAGAACAACTAAGGGGCCTGACAGGAGCAACTCAGGGGCCGTAAAAATTTGAAATGCTTGCTTATCTATCTATTTATCGCTTGCAGTTTTACTTACGCATTTTATCTAACTAGATGATTGATGATCAGCTTGTTTCTTCCCATCTTCCTGAGGCTAATGTCGTAATAAGTATTATTACTTGCTCCTTCTCTCTAATTAATAACATGAAAATTAATGCAGTGATCCTCATAATCCTGCTAATAGCTCCTCTTATGGTAGCAGAAGGATCTCCCATAAAAGCTAGTGTGCCAATATACGTCCCAGCTAATTTGCCTGTCAGTGGAACTGTTTGCATTCCGTCTTCTCTGGCAATAGGTCTGAAAGCTAGACTGTATGTCGATAAAACTTTCGTTGAGGAGGGGGAAATAAATGAATCTGGATGCTATAAGGTGATAATAAAGCCCCTAAAACCTGGGAAGCATGATCTTCATGCTGAGATCTATAAGGGAAGCCTAAAGGTAGCTGAGATAGAGGCTGAAGTGATAGCTATCAGGGGCATGATACTTGTTAAACCAGATCCACTTGCTACTTTAAAGAGAGGAGAAAGGAAGGTAGTATCTCTTTACTTGGAGAACAGGTCTCCCATAAACATGAGTAGAGTGAAGGTCGAAATAGAGGCGCCGTTTTCGATATTCGCTTATCACATGACTAGAGTGAGGAATTTCGCAGTTGCTGGATATGTAGGAGACCTATTAGTGAATGAAAGTAAGGAAATAAAGCTAATTTTTGCTGTTCCTAGGGAACTCAGCCCAGGACGCTACAATATTAACGTCAATGTGGCCTACAAGGTAGCGGGATCTGAATATTCCGTCCCCCTCAAGACAAGCTTGATAGTTTCCAATGAGACCATCCAACCCAAAGTAGCACCTAAAGAAGTACAAACTAGCGAGAGTGAAGGAGTGGTTAGGGAAAACATTGTCTCTCCTTGGCTCATCGCCCTGTTAGCAATAATAGGGTTCATAGTAGTGGCAGCAATCATATATCTAGTCAGTAAATCTAGCTAGGGCTGTGTGGGCAAAAATGTTAAAATCCCTCACAAGGGATCTCGAATGGTATCATAGTATCTAGAGGTGATTCTAATGGTTGAGATAGAGGAGATAGGCGAAGGGCTCAGAATGGAGAGGATAGGAGCGCATAGTCACATAAAAGGATTGGGACTCGATGAAAATGGAAAGGCTAGAGTGGTAGCCGATGGACTCGTCGGTCAGGTAAAAGCCAGAGAGGCAGCTGGCCTAGTTGTTCTCATGGCAAAGGAAGGTAAGCTGAGTGGAAAAGCTGTCCTTCTAGCTGGGCCACCTGGTACTGGAAAGACAGCCATAGCAGTTGCCATGGCTAGGGAGCTAGGGGAAGGGGTACCATTCATACAGTTAAGTGGCTCTGAGATCTACAGCGCCGAGAGGAAGAAGACAGAGGTACTAATGGAAGCCATGAGAAAGGCTATAGGGGTTAAGATTAGGGAGCTGAGGAACGTCTATGAGGGAGAGGTCAAGGAATTAGATATAAAAACAGGATCTAGTCCCTATAATCCCTTCATCAAGGTTCCTCAAGAGGCAGTCATAACTTTGAAGACGACAGAAGAGGAGAAAAGGATCAGAGTAGGTCCAAATGTCGCCAGGCAGCTAATGGAGTATGGAATCACTGAAGGAGACGTGATAATGATAGATTCCAAGGATGGAAGGGTATCCAAGGTTGGAAGGTCTACAGAGTCATTCTCCTATGACTTAGAAGCTGAACAAATAGTTCCTAGGCCAAATGGACCTGTCCTCAAGGAGAAAGAATTTGTCTACGTGCTTACCTTGGATGACTTAGATAGGATGGTGGCAAAGAGAAGAGGGGGAGGAATATTCTCCCTATTCTTGGGAGTAGAGGAGAAGGAGATCGATCCAGAGGTCAGGGCAGCTGTCGATCGGCAAGTGAAGGAATGGGTAGAAGAGGGAAGGGCTGAGATGATTCCAGGTGTTATGTTCATAGATGACGCTCATCTCATGGACATAGAGGCATTGAGCTTTATAAGTAGGGCTATGGAGAGTGAACTCGTTCCGATAATAGTCATGGCCACCAATAGGGGTATTACCAAGATAAGAGGTACTGACATAGAGTCACCATTTGGTATGCCCTTAGATCTACTGGATAGGCTTGTGATCATAACCACTGACAAGTATGGGGAGGATGAGGTTAGAGATATACTCAAAATAAGGGCTAAGGAGGAAAAAGTTAACATGGAAGAAGATGCTCTTGACCTTTTAACTAAATTAGGTGCCGAGAAATCCCTCCGGTATTCAGTCCAGATACTAGGGATAGCTGGTGTGAAAGCCAGATCAAAAAACAGGGAGAAAGTGACTAAGGAAGATATAGAGGAAATAGCCATGAGATTCAGTGATGTAAGGGAGGCAGTAGGTCACTTAAAGAAATATGAGGAGGAGCTTCTCAAATAATTGGTACTCAGACTAGTAAACGAAGCTGAAAGTAATGTGACTTTCTTTTATTTTTCCTTTCCTTTCCTTTCTTTTGTTATTTACCACTCCTCTTTTCCCTACGACAGCTTATTAGAAAAGCTGAGCGTCAGAGTTAGCTTTCGATTAGCTTGGCCATCATGTAATCACAGCTATGTTAGCCTAATGCCATAAGGAGCTTATTTCTTCTAATATCAAAGTTTTTCATACATGAGTTTATGGAAACTTGAGGTGGTACTGACGTATCTAAGGAAAAGCATCATACTACCAATCCTTATAATTCTCCTGATCCCATTAGCTCCCATCTATGGACAGAAATCCTTGACGTGGTACGATCCGCTCGAAGTTCCTCAGCTATCTAGGCTTGATGTAAAAGAAATGACTGTTAGCTGGCAAGGCAATATTACACTTATTTTCAGCTTCTATAAGGGGCTAGAGAAGAATACATCTATAATAGGGAATGTATACTTTGATAAGCTCATAGAGGGAGAGGGAGTTCCTTCTGGGGATATAAAAGGTGCCGATTATAGGCTAATATTCCTCATATCTCCTGAGCAAAAAGTTTGCACTATAAACAGATTCGATTCCTTGAGGAATCAATGGGACATCACTATGTCGATTAAGTGTAACGCTGATATAAGAGAAGGTAAAGTTGTAATCAAAACTCCAAATCTGACCAAAGCATTTCCTAAGAGGGAATTTGGAGTTAAGGCCTACATATGGGCTTCTGAGAAAGACGACTTTGACTGGGTTGATTACAAGATACGTAAAGACGGAAAAGCGGTTATAGATGGTAAACTTGGGGACTACGCTGCTCCAGTAATATTAGATCCCGTTGGTGATGCAGATCAACTTGCTGATTACAAGGCGTTATATGCGAAAGACGACTTTTATCATCTCTACTTCGCCATAGTACCTGTAGATGGACTTGGATGTAAACTAAGGGGATATGGCGCTAGACTGGAGAGGTTCTTCGGTGTCTACATAGATGCTGACCTCAATAGATCCAATGGTTTCGAGCTAGCAAGCGAGTACATCTATAGATGTAGCATAAGGGGAAGAGAATGGGAAAGAATTCCTCTAAGCTCCTTATACATGAGCAATCCTAGACTAAGAAGAGAAGGCGTTATGGTCGGAAAAGTATTCGAATCCTATGTCTACTTAGGTCCCATACTCGGCCAAGTAGCTAAAAATAAGGAATTTGGCCTGAAAGCAACTATAATAACTAGAGTGATGGATAGAGTCCCCGATAATGGCTGGATCATATACTCCAATGGAGGGAAGTATCCAAAAGAGTTTGAGGTCACTGGTCCTCAAACAGATCTTGCTATGAATTCGGATCTATCTAAACTGTTCAAATCCTTCGGTAAAGCAACAGGTACGAACAGGATAGTTTTGGGAGGACCAGCAGTGAATCCCTCATATGGAGCTAATGTGAAATTCCTGAAAAGTAATAGAGGATACTACTCCGGAATCGAAGTGGATGGTACCGATTATTGGGTAAATTACGGTTCATCTGATTATGCAGTCGTATCAATTTCAAATGTGGGAGGAGGAACTTACGTACTGGCTGCAGGGGTTACAAGATACGG
>JAOZGJ010000046.1 GCA_027491785.1 Thermoproteota archaeon
CACATACCTAAGGTATTCAGCTGGGGGCATGTACAGCTTCCTCAGATAGTTCTTAAGATAGGTTAGATCTGGGTATTCGAGGAAGTCTCCCGGGTTCCTTCCCTTAGGGAAGGCCCTTACCGTCTGAAATTTCAGAGCTGTTCTTCTAAGCACCTCGAAGATACCGTCCTCCATACCAAGAGCCTTCCTTAGGAGGGGTAAATCGTCAGGCACTGGGATGGATCCCCCAAGATCCTGCCTGAACCAGTGACCTGCGGTATGCATGTAGCCCGGGGGGAGCGCCTCTATCACGTCCTTGATCGTCATTCCCCTAGCCCTCCTTAATAGGTTGAGATAGCGGGCTATCATCGGTTGGTCAATCCTGTAGAGTCTCATTTTCGTGAAATACTCTCCAATCATGAGCTTTCTAGCTCCTGGAGATGCTCCCCAATTGAGCCTGTCCATCCCAGCGAACTTGCTTCTATTCAGCTTTCTCCCATCGATATTCCTCAATTCCACTATCCCATCATTGAGATCATAGTTCAAGGATCTAATCTCCTCCATAGCTTCTACAACCTCTTTAGGCTCCTCTATAGAGGGTACAGTGCTTATATCTGTCCACAAAGGCTTGCTGCATCTCGGGCATATGTTATCGCTTGCAGGATCATAGGGATCTTCCAGCCTGTGCCCGCATCTCGGGCACCTGAAGGCGAGTCCCTCCATCAGGATCTCGTCCTTTTCCGGGTGCAAAACGAACTCAAGAGACGATCCATCATCCCATCTTACGGCTACTATCTTGGGAAAGCCGTCAGGGTACTTCTTAATAATTCGAACCACCTTCCCTTCCCTTATCCTCTTGCCCGATAGATCCCTCACCCTCAGACCTAAGAACTCCTCCCTCGACCAGTCCCTATTACCGAGATTCTTCGGCCTTATCCTCACCCTGTCCAAGTAGAATCTGTAGGCCAGCCTCGTGCTATCCAGCGCGAACATGAATATTGGAAACCATCTTGAGCCATTCGATGCCACGATCATATTTCTCAAGACATAACCTTCTCTTATGATCGCATGTACGTAGTACAGGTCCTCTATGGTCCAGTTCTTGACTCCGAAGAAGTACAAGGCATCCTTCCTGTGAAATTCCTTGAAATCCTCTGTGGTTATTCCCCTGAGGGCCGATAAGAAATCCTGGCTGGAATCAGCTATGTATACCTCACCATGTCTGTCCTTCGCTACTACATGGGGCTCAACCTCAGGGAGATCTCTTTCCTTAACGGCTTCCCATATGTACGGTTTATCCTCCACCCTCTCGACGTCGCTTATGAGGGTCCTCTCCCTTATTATGTCGATGAACTGATCTCCCTTCTCTATAAGGATGGAGGTAACATTGGAAGGAAGCAGTTTTCCCCTTAGTTTCCTCACTACAGCTCCAACAGTACCTGTTCCTGCGAAAGGATCTAGTATCAGATCCCCTTCATCTAGTTCAACTCTCTCAAGTAGCTTCTCCACGAGCTTCTCAGGGAAGACGGCTGTATGCCTCCAAGGGGTCTGCTGGAGTCTTATCTTAACTACATTCTTCCCTCTCCCCTTACCTCCACCTTTCCTATAGATCGAGTCACTACCCCTAGAAAACACCAGCACAGGCTCGTATGTGTTGGTGAATCTATCCTTCACGGAAGACGGCATGTAGTTCAGCTTATACCATATTATTATGTCCTCCAGCTGCCAGCCATCCTCCATCATGTGATAAGCGAGCCTGTATGGGATCTGAAGTAGATACGATTTCCCATATCTGTGGAGATACTTATCCCCTATGTTTAGAAAGAACACCCCATCTTCACGCATTTTACGTTTGAGTTTATTGAATATTCTGACCAATCTTCCTATGTAATCCTCAGGGGCGTCTTCCTGTCCTATTTGCCCTGGAAATCCGTAATCCCTCTGTCTCCAGTAGGGAGGGGAAGTTACTGCGACGGCCACGCTTTCGTCCTGAAGCAGATCCAGTCCCGCGAAAACATCCCCATGTATGATTAGATCTCCCTTTCGAACCATAGACCACCAACCTCAAGCGAGGGACATGCCGGTACCCGGGACTTACCTAAATACTTCATACAGGGTACTGTCCCCTAACTTAACTTAGCTGCCGAATACTAACTTGGGATCGGCATCGACCTCAGAAATGGCTAATAACTACCAATAGACATGGGGAAGGAATATAAGTTTGGGGGATTGGATCTACTTGATGCCTTGGTAGAGGCCTAGGAATCACTTAGGGAACCACTTCATAGGAAGAACCGATGCGGGTGAGCGTCATGATACGTCGGCATGTATTGGCTGAACTGCTCTTGACTGTCCAGATAGCTCTCTTCCTCCTTCTCCCCTCATGTTCGTTAGCCCAATCCATTCAGGTGAAAGCAGTTCCCTCCAAGCTAACAGCTAGACCAGGGGATAGGATCTCCATGACCCTCTACATAAGAAACCTGGGAAGCCATGAGATCGTGGTAAAGGGATTCAACCTCAAGATAAGATCGATCCACCTCTACCTGATTCCGATGTCCTTCCCATTCGGGAGGTATTACGTTCCATTGGACGAACCCATCAAGGTAGAACCTGGAGAGGAGAAGGCTATAAGGGAGATCATAGAGGTTCCTTACATAAACTACCAGGGGGACTTCGATGTAGAAATCACCGTGATATCGAATGGAGGGGAGGCCAAAACCCACTTGGAGATCACCTTAGTCCTCACCCTTCTCTCCGCTTCTATAATAGTATCATATCTTATAGTTGCAGGCTTGCTTCTCCTCGGATTATACTTCGTAATTAAGAGGATGAAAAGCGAAAGATGGAGGAGGAAAATAAGCAGTATAGATAGGATGCTCAAGAGGGGGGATGAACTGATCGATGCCCTGAGATCGTTAGAAGAGAGGAGATCCCAAGGGAAGGTGGACCATCGTGAGTACCTGGATCTCAAGGCTAGGTACGAGGATGATCTGAGGTCAATTCACCTTGAGCTGAGGAAGGCCATCCCTGATCTGGAGATCGACATCAGGAGGATCAGCTTGGAGGTTAACAATCTGAGAAATGAGCTTGAGGAGCTGAGAAGAAAGCTAGCCAGCGAGATGAGTGATAAAGAGACCAGAGATAAGTTAGAGCATGTTGAGAGCATGATAAAATCTAGAGAGAAGATCTTAGAAGATCTGATAGAGAGAAAAAGGAGAATAGCAGATTACCTTGACCTTGACTCTACTATCCCATACCGATGACTGTTTCTCTGAGATCACGATCAGAGGAGGCATGAGATATCCTTCTCCTCTACTTGTAATAGCATA
>JAOZGJ010000002.1 GCA_027491785.1 Thermoproteota archaeon
CCTTGAGCTCCTTCAGGGTCTCGTCCTGCTTCTGGATCATAGTCTGCTGATTCTCCCTGCTCTCCTCCCTGAAAGCCTTGAGCTCCTTCAGGGTCTCGTCCTGCTTCTGGATCATAGTAATTCCGACTTCTATCATCTTTCCAAGCTGAAGCGTGGTAAAGTATGACCTGAACTTCTCAATGTCCTTTACAGGACCGTCATAGTCTTCGAACTCGATGCCTTCGACCTTGGCTCCATCAGGTATGAGTTCCTTAACTTCACTCTCGAATTTCGAGACAGAAGCATCATCTCCCTCATATAGCGCCTCTACAGCATTTTTACCTATGTTCCTTGCTTGGAAGCCAATTAGGTCATGCTCACTTGCTAAATTAAGGAGGAACATACGGTATCCTATGTCCTGGACCCTGCTTCCTCTGATGATAAGTTTGCGCTTCATCATCCCTGTTATCTGGTATTCTATTTTAAAAGTTATCAAGCAATGGACGTTAAGAAGCGCCTTTCTCAAAAGTTTTGCGATAAAACCGTGATATTCCTTATTTGCTGTGAGGGAGATTCACTAAATCAGGGAGATAAGCATTACAGTAGCTCCCACCAAGAAGCAATAATAGGAAAACCAATGGAAGCGGTTTTTCCTTATCATGGCGAGAAGGAATTTTATCGCTAGTACTCCAACTATGAATGATGCTAGAAATCCTACTAGATTATCCAAGGACAGTACACGACTTAAGGGGGAACTCGCTACCTCTAGGGCTAAAGCTCCAGCTATGGCTGGAATGGAGAGTAGAAATGAGAACCTAACGGAATCTTCTCTATTGACACCTAAGAGTAAGCCAGTTGATATGGTGGACCCGGATCTGGATATCCCAGGGAGGATCGCTACTGCCTGGGCTAGTCCAATGATGATGCTGGATTTCAAGCTTAATCTCCTTAGCGGCTTAGAATTCTTAGTTAAGTAAAGCCAAAGACCTGTTATGAGCAAGCATATACCAACAAGCTTCAAATCGTTGAATAAGATATCCACATAATCCTTAAGGAGATAGCCAACTACAGCTATAGGGATAGTTCCTAGCACAACATACCATGAGAGGCTCCTCTTCTCACTGGAATGAAAGGCATATGTTCCATTGCGAGGGATCTCAAGGAGGGTCAGGAAAAGGTTAATGACGAGGTCCACGAAGTCCCTCCAGAAGACCACTATAACAGCCATCAAAGTTCCTCCATGGACCATAACATCGAATAAGACAGAATTATAGGAGAAGAGAAGTCTTTGCATTATAACTAGGTGACCTGAACTGCTTATCGGCAGCCACTCTGTGATTCCCTGTAGCACTCCTAGGAAAAGAGCTGAGGCTAGATCCATGAGGCCCCTCCTCTCGCGTGCATTAATTTTCTTATTAATAATATATTGATCTAAGTCAGTTTCAGAATGGACGTAGTGCCTTTTAATGATACTTACCCTCCACATTTGTGGGAGGTTCCTTGGAAGATAGCAGGTACCTGGAGAGATTCTATCTTCTACATAGTTGGCCAGCCAATCCCTATACGGAGGAAGGAAGAAGTAGGTACAAGCTGGCTGTTCAACGATTTTCTGGATTGGTAAGCCACCCTTTCATTGAGGGGCTTCCTAGTAGGGTTAGATTGCTGGATATCTTGAGTGGGGAGGGGATAGGAGGTGTCGCATTGGCAAAGGTCTTGGGATCAACCAGATCAGTTGATCTGATCATGATGGACCTCAGGAAGAAAGCACTGGAGATAGCTAAGAAATTCTCCAAAGAGGAGCTTGGATATGAAGCAAGGACAATCTCCAAGAATGTACTTCAAGTTCACGAAGTAATTGAAAGTAGGAGCATAGACCTGGCCCTTATGTACGGTTTATCAACACCCCATTTCAATCCTTGGGATGCTGCCATAATGCTGGCATCTCTAAGCAGATCCATGAAGGACGAAGGGGTACTGGTAGTGGAGGAGATTGATAGAAGATACAATGTGTTCTATCTCAAGGGATACGAGAGGATAATTCCTATGATAAAGGAGGACGAAGTTGTGCTCGACTTTCATAGGGGATACGATTTCAAAACGGGAATGTTTAAGAGATCACTTGTCTCCCTTAAAACGGGAGAAATCGTCAACTTTGAGGTTTATTTCTGGGGGGTCGCGGAATTCCTAGCGATAATGTGGCTTTTCTTCGAGGAAGTCGACCTGTACAGTATAGGAGATCGCGCATATTTCCTAATGGCGAGGAAACCGAGAAGGAAGATAAATCCCTCTGATTTAGAGATCCCTATGTTTCTCAGACGAGGAAAAGCGGCCATTACGTAAGTCACAGGGGAAGAGAGTACACCATTCCAAGACCTAGCTACCAGTTAGTTGCTAGATAGAATGAACAGTTTAGACCTCGCCTCTCAGGAACTTTATCGTCAATTCATGCTTTGGATTTAGGGCTATGGCGTCGGTGAGGCCGAATTCGACGAGCTCTCCCATGTAAAGGAAAGCTATGTAATCCGAAATCCTAACTGCCTGATGGGGCGTATGGGTTACCAAGAGTATCGTTATATCAAGGTCCTTTATCAGATCCCTCAAAGCCTCTTCTATCTTAGCGGCATTCACCGGATCAACATTTCCTGTAGGTTCATCGAGTAAGAGGAGCCTAGGCTTAAGAGCCAAGGCTCTGGCCAAACAGAGCCTCTGCTGCTGTCCCCCACTTAATCTCATCGGATGATCGGACAGCCTATCTCTCACTTCATCCCATAGCATGGCCTTCTCAAGGGCCCACCTAACTAGATCATCCAGCTCCCTTCGGCTCCTCACGAGTTTATTGAGTTTAGGTCCTATGGCCACATTGTCATATATGCTCATGTGAGGGAAGGGATTAGGTGTTTGAAACACCATGCCCATGAGCCTCCTTACCTTGTATGGATCCGCTGAGTAAATATCGGTATCATATACTATGACCTTCCCCCTTACTTCGCTCTCCGGTATGAGATCTATGAGCCTGTTTATGCTCCTTAGCAGTGTCGATTTGCCCGAACCTGATGGACCCATTACCGCTAATATGCGTCTCTCAGGAACGTTAAGCGTTATTCCCTTCAGTATATGCTTTCCCCTTATCCAGACATTAACATTTTCCATCTTAAGAGCATATCTCCTCACAAGAACACCTCCTTTGCATATCTCCTCGATAAGAGGAATATTCCCAAGAATATGAGCACTAGGATCAAGGCAGCTCCCCATGCAACCTGGTGGAAGTTTCTGTAAGGGGTCTGTGCGAAGTCAAATATCAGCAGGGATATGGAGTCACCATGATCCAAGGGACTAAGCGGAAGAGAGAGCCTGTCCCTTCCCAAGGTGAATAATAGGGGAGCAGTCTCCCCCACCACCTTCGCGAAGCCTATCAGAATACCTGTCAATATTCCCCTTCTGGCAATTCCCGTCAGGATCCTAAATACCACTTTGGGCCTGGAAAGGCCCAAAGCAAAGCCAGCCTCTCTATAGGTGAAGGGTACCCCCTCCAAAGCTTGTTCCACATATGTAGTGACATAAGGTATCATTATTATGGTTAGAGCGAGGGAACCGGCTAGTATGGAGAAACTATGGGTCGGTAGCACGATTACCACGTAGATCAGCATTCCCACGACGACCGATGGGATCTCTAGGAGAGCTTTACTGACGGTTCTCACTCCCCTAGCTATGAAGTTATCCGGGAATTCCACAGCGAATACCGCAGCTAAGAAGGAGAGGGGTATGCCTATAATGGATGAGAGGAAAGCTAAGAATAGAGTACCCGCTAGTGAAGGAGCTATACCACCAAGCCCGCTCTTTGGGGGAGGAGGGACATCTGTCAGGAACCTGAGCCCGGCAGATGCCAAGACAGGTGCCCCGTTCCACACTATGGATAGGAAAACATGAAAGACAGGGAGTATGGCAGCTACTGACAATATTATCACGATGGACAGGAACGCTTTCTCCTTCAAGTCACGCCAGTCAGGCATATAACTCCCTCACCTTCCTCATCATCACGACACCTATACCACTGAATATCACTCCCAGAGTGAGCAGAACCAAGCTGCCAGCGAACATAACGTTCTCCATTAGGGGATAGAATGTAGATTCGGAGAACTGGTTAGCTATGAGGGATGATATGGTATATCCAGGGGCGAAGAGGCATGGAGATACGTTGAAGGAATTTCCTACAACTAATGCGACAGCTACGGTCTCGCTTGCAGCTCTTCCAAGGCCTAAAAGGAGGGCCGCAATTATAGCTGGCTTTATCATGGAGAAAAGTATCTTGAAATACTCGTACCTAGTAGCTCCAAGGGAGAGGGCAGCCTCCCTGTAAGTGTGAGGGATGTGCCTGTAGGCGTCCTCTATCACGCTGTACATGAATGGTATTATCATTATAGCAAGTAGTAGGCCAGCTGCTAGGAAAGAGGCCCCACTCAATGGGTCGCATGAGAACAGGGGGATGAATCCAAGCTTCGAGTGGAGCGGAACCATTATATAGTCTCTAATTAGGGGGATCATGACCTCAAGGCCCCACAGTCCGTAAAGTATCGTAGGTAATCCGGCCATGAGGTCTATCGTGGAGGAAAACAGTTCCCTTATCCTCCTGGGGGCGATATCCTCCACCATGTAAACCGTCGATATGGATAGAGGAAGCGCTATAACTGCGGCTATGGCAGAAGTAACGAGTGTACCGTAAAGAGGAGCCAGAAGACCGTACCTGACGAACTCAATGCCCCTCTCAGAAACCTTCCACACGTTCTCAGTTAGTAATCTAAAGCCAAACCTCTGAAAAGCTGGCCAAGCCATATATACTATGACGTAAGCCAGCAATGCGAACAGAGCGAATATGAGGGATGCTATAGGCAGGAGTGTCAAGAAGAAGCCTTTATCTACCTTCGGGAGGAGTCTCATGCTAACACCCTAACCTGCCCAACTAACCAACCGAGATGGACGAGATCAATACGGGATCCCTGTGTACAGCAGCAATATCGAGGATCTCCACATTTCAAGCACCCGTATGGCAGTTTCCCTTACCAGCTAGTCCTTCCAATAAGGAAAAACTATAAACGTTATGAGGGTATATCTCAGAGAGAAAATAGGCTATATAGACTATATATTCGTTAGGGGCATCGCGAGAAGATCTCAGGTAAAAGGGGATAGCGAGCGAGAAACGCTAGAAGGTAAGAATGGTTAATATCATGACTGCTTATTTATCCTATCGTGAGAGAATTGAGGAACGGTCAGAGGGGAACTTTACGTCCGCTAACTTCTATCTCGCATCCCTCTCCTGCTGCTATTATAGCCAGCTCTCCCCTCGCTACATCAAGCTCCTTTAGATCTAGGGAGAGATCCCCGCATGAAATCCTTGCTTGACCCTTCCATCTAGCGAGGAATACGTGATCCGAAAGCTTAACTAGATCTAAACCTTCTGCAGGGGTCTCCCAATTCCTCACAATACCCCTCGTGTAAATCACCTGAGGAGGTCTTAGGGTCCCTTTCGCGCAATCAGGTATCCTGATCCTCGAATCGCCTATTCTCAGCTCAGAACCTCTGGGAAGTTTAACCAAGAGGACCGGTGTCTGGATGTAGATACTTCCTGCCTCCTTCAGCATTGTAACGTTCTCCTCTAGGATTTCAGAATCCCCCTTCCATATCTCAATGGGAATTTCCCTCCTCACCTCTACGTCAGCTGGAAAGAAGACCCAGTATCTCATTAGAGCATAACATTCATCATCGCAGGATATTATGGCCGCTTCTGCAGAGGCCATCCTAGTTCCGGAACCGCACCATCTAGCTGAGATCTCCCCAGCTGGTGGCCAGGCCACGGTTAATGCTGAAAGATTCACTTCTTTCTCCTCCTTCCTCTTGAACATGATCGTCAGGGAGATTAACGCCAGGACTATCAGAAGCAACACGATAGCCATGAGTACCCTATTCATTTGGATCTGATTCTATCCCTGCACTCATATAAAAGTTATGGGATCTGAGAAAACGTATTATCACGTCCATCGAAGGGAATGAGGTGAGATAATTAAAATATATAAAAAAGAAAAGAAGAGATCGTTAGAGAGCTTGCTTCCAGATGGAGAATGAATGAGAGAGTAAGGTAGAAAGATCTTCAATACTCCGGAAACTCCACACCCTTCTCCCTCAATACCGCATGAGCTGCAGCGAGCCTCGCTACCGGAACCCTGTAAGGAGATGCGCTGACGTAATCGAGTCCTATCAGGTGACAGAACTCTATGCTCCTTGGATCTCCTCCGTGTTCCCCACATATCCCTATCTCCAGATTTGGATTCGCTTCTTTTCCCTTCCTCACAGCGATCTTCATTAGCTCCCCAACACCCTCGAAGTCCAATGACTGGAATACGTCGAAGTCCAATATCCCCTTGTCTAGGTAATCGGCCATGAACTTGTTCTCAACGTCATCCCTACTGAAAGTGAAGGTACCTTGGGTCAAATCGTTCGTACCGAAGCTGAAGAAATCCGCCTCTCTCGCTATCTTATCGGCCGTCAAGCATGCTCTGACCACCTCTATCATCGTACCTATGGCTGCATTCACGCCTAACTCCTTGAGGACCGGCTCGATTGCCTTCTTCTTCACGTACTCTATCTCCCTATAATCGCAAACCTGAGGTATCATTATCTGAAGGTGTAGATCCTTCCCTTCCTTCCTTAGCTCGAGGTAAGCCTCGGCTATCGCTCTGGTCTGGGCTTCATATATCTCGGGATTTGTAACACCTACCCTGACTCCCCTGTGACCCATCATAGGATTCGCTTCCTTGAGCTCCCTTACACGCTTAAGTACATACTCCAGCCTCCCAACCTCCTCCTCATCTCCCTTCATCCTCGCATCACATATCTTCTCAAGCAGATCCTCAGGGTTCGGTAAGAACTCATGTAAAGGTGGATCGAACAGCCTAACCGTGACCTTAAGCCCCTCCATAACCCTGAATATATCCAAGAAATCTCTCTTCAAGTGAGGGATCAATTCCCTCAGAGCTTCCCTCCTTTCCCTTTGATCCCTGGCCATTATAACCTTCTGAAATATTTGGAGTCTCTCGGGCTTTCTAAACATTCTCTCAGTTCTGAGGAGACCTATTCCCTCAGCTCCAAACTCTCTGGCTATCCTAGCATCCTCCGGTGTATCGGCATTTGCTCTAACACCTAATCTCCTTATCTCATCAGCCATCTCGAGGAGATCGAAGAACTCCCTAGGTAACTCGGTCTTGGCAGTGGGTATCTCCCCGAGATAAACCTCTCCGGTGAATCCATCTATCGTTATCACATCTCCTTCCCTTACTGCGACATTTCCAACCCTGAACTCCCTTCTATCGTAATCTATCCTCACTTCCTCAGCTCCCACTACAGCTGGCTTTCCTATTGCCCTAGCTACCACAGAAGCGTGGCTTGTCATCCCTCCTCTGCTCGTTAGAATTCCTTGGGAAGCGTAAAAACCATGAACATCATCTGGCTTAGTCTCCTCCCTCACTAAAATGACTTTCTCTCCCTTTTCAGCCCACTTAACTGCGGTATCAGCATCGAATACCACTCTCCCCGTAGCCGCACCAGGAGATGCGTTCAATCCCTTTGCCAAGGGCTTAATTCCCTTCTCCCTTAGATACTTCTCATCTATCCTAGGATAGAGCAAACCAGTTATATGCTCTGGCTTAACCCTAGCCAAAGCTTCCTCCTTAGTTAGAAGGCCCTCCCTTATCATGTCCACTATGTCCTAACCCTAGCCAATGGGGTCATTTTTCCGTTCCTCGTTTGGAGGAGGTAAACTTTCCCTCTCTCTATGGTGAACTCTATATCTTGGACCTCCTTCTTCACCCGCTCCAGCTTCTTAGCCATGTCATAGAGCTGCCTGTACAGATCAGGCCTCTCCTTCTTCAAATCCTCTATCTTCTTTGGGGTCCTTATACCGGCAACTACGTCCTCTCCCTGGGCATTGGGGAGAAACTCGCCATAAAGCTTGTTCTCTCCAGTGGCTGGATCCCTGGTGAAGAGGACCCCTGTACCTGAATCGAAGCCCATGTTCCCGTATACCATGGCCACAACGTTGACTGCAGTTCCATCAGCTATGTCAGGAGTTATCTTGTTTGCTTTCCTATAATACACAGCCCTCGGAGTGTTCCAAGACCTGAAAACAGCCTCTATTGCTAATTCAAGCTGCTTCCATGGATCCTGAGGGAACCTCTCTCCCAATATCTCCTTATACCTGTTGACGATGTACTTCAGATCCTCAGCTGTCAGCTCGGCATCGCTCCCTATCCCCCTCTTCGCTTTAACTTCCTCAAGTATGTCATCGAATACCTTCTTATCCAATCCCAGAACTATCGTTCCGAACATCTGGAGGAATCGCCTATAGACATCATAGGCGAAACGCTCATCTCCTGAGAGCCTTGCCAGACCCTCAACCACCTCATCGTTTATTCCCAAGTTGAGAACGGTATCCATCATACCAGGCATGGAAACCGGAGCTCCGCTCCTCACAGAGACCAGAAGGGGATTAGAAGGATCTCCAAACTTCTTACCCGTCTTAGATTCGAGCCACGCCATGGCCTCCCTTACCTGATCCATTAAGCCCTCCGGAAGCTTTTCTCCCTGGTGATAGAAGAGCCTGCAGGCTTCAGTCGTTATGGTAAAACCGGGTGGAACGGGCAGGCCCTGCTTATGCATGAGGACGAGGCCAGCGCCCTTACCACCTAAGAGCTTCCTATCCCTAGGATCCGCTTCATCATACGTATATACTAACTTGGTCAAGGAGGGCACCTCCTGATTGCTACAATGTAAAAATATTTTAATTTGTCCTTCGTTCATAGAGGCTCGGGAAGTAAGCTCTGACCCGAACTCTCCTTGCCCTTATTAAACTCAGCTAGACTAGATAAACGAGTAATAGAAAATAAGACAAAATAAAATGATAGTCTACCCCATCTCTATGATTAACTAGGAGCCTGTAGATACTAACTTTTGTACAAATTCTTATGCATGGGAATTCGTTGGACTATGACTATCACCTGACAATCGCTCCGAGGGCTTATACTAAACGCTCACTTTTATTTTAAAACTGGTTCCCTAATTCGATGGATGAAGGCAGGCTAGCTAGGTATAGGGAGAAGATGGAATACGTAATAGAAGAACTAAACTCTATTAGGGAGCCTAAGTCCCAACTAGAGTTATCTGGTGTGTTTTACAACTTAATCACATCTATAGAGGCTTCCATGGACTTGATCGCGATGCTTCTAAGGGACTTGGGGGAGAGGATCGAGGACGATTACTCTAACGTGGATAAGCTTGTCGATTTGGGCATCATAGATGAGAGTTTGGGAGAGAGCTTGAAGAGATGCAACGGATTGAGAAATTGGTTGGTTCATAGGTACAACAGAGTAGATGCTGATCTGGTACTGGACTCGGTGGAGGAAATCAAGGAGGCCCTGTATTCCCTGTTGAAGAAGATAGAGGTGATCTTAGATGAAATCTCTCGATCAAATTAGAAGGGATCTGAGATATATCTCTTCATACGAGGCGGTTATATACGGTTCCTATGCTACTGGCGAGTACATCGAGGGTTCTGACATAGACGTGGCGGTCATCACGAGGGAGAGGGATAGGAGCAGGAACTTCAAGATCCAGTTAGACCTATGGGGGAAGGTCCCGTCGTCCACCTACGATGTGAGGGTGTTCGAGTTGCTACCTATCAGGGTGAAGGCCTCGGTTATTAGGAAGTACTTAGTCCTATTCGGCAAAGAACCAGAAATATCCGAGTATTTCTACAAATGGAGAAAGATCTGGGAGGATGTCAGGAGAAGGATTGAACTCATGTCTGTCGATGAGAAGGTAAGGGCATTGGAGAGGAAGAAGGTAATACTGGAGAAGCTATCATCCATGAGATCGCGCTGAAACTGCACGCTAATGAGGGAGCCAGGATCAAGTCGTAAAGAAAGGGTTCACGAAGTGTTGTAGGAAAGACCTAAGCTTGCCTTCCAACACATTCCAAGGGTTATCCTAGTAGAGAATTACCTAGGTAAATAGGTGTGAAAGTCAAATCTAAGCTATTAGGTTCCTGCAATCCTCCCACGGCATTCAATGGACGCATTTGAGGCCATATGGACTGGCTAGATAGGGCTCACATCCTCCTTATCGCCTTAATAAGCTCCTCCCCCTCGGCTTCTATGGTAATGAAGTCCTTCATCCCCTTAACTAAGTCGGTGGATACAGCACCTTTAGGCCTAAATGAAAGTCTAAATCCCATCTTCTTCGCAACATCCTTCTCAAGCCTTATTACAAGGGAGACCACTTTCCATCTATCATCTATCTCTAAGTCGTATACCTCTCCTATGGAGGTTCCATCCAGCCCCACGACCTTCTGCCCTATAATCTCTCTTGCTTTCATTCTCACCAATAGCATATGGTAGGTGAAGCTAAAACCTTATTGGATCCTATTAACTTTCCGGCTATCAGCGCGGAGCGATACTTTTGATTTTTTCGCACAGTATTCTCAGGCGTTTATACCTTACCTGATTCTACTACTATTCTTTTTTTTGGATTTTTTTATAATATTTGCAATTTATGGCTTACCTACCCAATAATATGATGAGGTATAGGGAAATATTATAACGTTAAAAATCGGTTAATGAAAGTCCCCACTGGCACAACAATATTTTTAAGTATTGATGTAGTATGAAACTAACGTAGAGATATCTCGCTCAGGAGGGAGTATAACGATGATGGGATGGTGGCTAGAATGAGAAAAATGAAGATAGCGATTCTAGGACCTCATGGGGCTGGAAAGTCTACTCTAATACGGAAGTTGGATCCCAATGCCCTTATGATAAAATATCCTAAAGACCTCTCATCCCCTACAATAGGTTTCGATTACGGCGTGGTTTTATGGGATGCAACGGAGAACAAGCTATTCAGAAAGGATGAAATAGATAGAATAGATTTCACAGATGAGATCTGGAAGGTTACCTTGGTTAGTACGACGCCAGGGCAAACCT
>JAOZGJ010000014.1 GCA_027491785.1 Thermoproteota archaeon
AAAATTAATGCCCGAGGGAAAATGAATCTTCTGACAAAATTATCAGAGGAGTTAGATATTTAATCGTCTTAGAATTGAAAGAAATGACCCTTAGTTTTCTAAGCAGATGCAAAGGATGAAGGATGGATCTAGGTAACCTCCCTCCTCGTACTCTCTAACTCATACCTGAAGCGGCTTCCGGGATATTGCCGTGAGGATGAACGCCTTTTGAAGAAGGTTATTCAAATCCCTAACCTCTGAAAGCCCGCATTAAGCCAAATATTTCTTAAGTTGCAGATCCTCCTCAGTTTAAAGGATCATTCGGCTTCTTTGTAACATAGAGTTCATATTCCAGCCAGAGGAGACCTTTGGATAGGGACTGTTAGGAGCAAGGGAATCTGGTTACTCGCTGCCATCCCTAGGGTGGAAGTAGGTAATCAGCCATTATTGGATACTAAGGGGAACCAATTTTTAAGAAATATGGTACCTAATATAGTTATGATAGATAGGAACGGATTGAAGAGGTACATAGTGGAAATTCATGAGAGGGACTTTAAAGATGTAAAGCCGAGAGAGCTGACCATTAAAACAGTAAAGGGGAAAGCTAACGTCATTATAGGACCGAGAAGAGCTGGAAAGACCTATTACCTTTTTCACCTCATGAGGGAGGGGGGAAGGGAGAGGGAGGACTACCTCTATCTGGACTTCGAGCATCCGCTCTTTTATGCTCTGACCCCAAAGGACTTTCCAAAGATCCTAGATATGTATGAAGAGCTTTATCCGGGGAGAAAGCCCATTCTCCTACTGGACGAGGTTCAGGCCGTCCCTGACTGGGAGCGTATGGTTCGATATTCCTTGGATATCGGGAGCACGGTCTATGTGACTGGATCCTCCTCTAGGCTGTTATCTCAGGAGATCGCATCTCACCTTAGGGGAAGAGGATTGACTTACACGCTCATGCCCCTCAGTTTCAGGGAATACCTCGATTTCAGGGGTATAAAGTATAGGGGAAGGGATGCCTATGGAAATTATCCTCTCATAGTGAGATCTTTGGAGGAATACCTGAGATACGGCTCTTATCCAGAGATAGCCCTAGTTGAGGATGAAGGTGTGAAGCTGAGGATACTGAAGGAGTATTTGGACTTGGTGGTTAGGAGGGATGTTCTAGAGAGGTACAGGCCTAGAAATAGGAGGTTGATAAACGAACTCATTTACTTCTCTCTAAATAGCTACTCTAGGTACCTATCCTTCGATTCTCTTTACAGGCTCTTCAAGAGAAGAGGTAAACTAACTAAGAGAACTCTAATCAATTATGTCAGGTATCTAGAGGAATCCTTTGCCATTTTCCTGCTTGAGAGATACTCTCCATCGGTTAAGGAGAGGATTGTTGCCCCTAGGAAGCTATATCTCGTCGATACGGGATACGGGAATTTTGGGGCCAAGGATATTTCTAGGGATATGGAGAATGCTGTCTTTCTAGAACTCTTCAGATGGACATCAGCGCACCCTCTGAGGCGCATTTACTACTGGAGGAGTCGGACCGATCACGAAGTGGATTTCGTGCTAGTAGAAAAAGGGAAGATAGCAGAACTTCTACAGGTTTCATTTTCCCTATCGGGAGAAAGAACGAAGTCTAGGGAGGTCAGGTCGCTTCTTAAAGCATCGAGGGTTCTAGGATGCAAAAAGCTGGAGATCATTACTTGGGAGGAGGAAGGGGAAGAGGAATTGGAGTGGTGGGGAAACAGGGGGAAAGTGCGTTTCATCCCCCTGTGGAAGTGGCTCTTGAAGATCGGTTAGACCGGCCGGTGGTGGCACTAATCAAGCCTCATGTAGCTCACCCATTGATTTCTTAGGTGCTATCCATCCTCTCAGAAGTTTATCCGGGGTTCTTGCCATTACCAGCGATTCCCTATCGCGATGATCTTATCTTTCCTAATCTCTTGTCTTACATCTTGGGGCGATATATGATAAATCTTCTTCCCCTGCTTCTGGACTCACGGCTCTCGGGTCAAAATTTCCTTTTAAGTCAAACCACGGTTTAGGCTATGGAAAATTGTTATCTGAACCTCGTGGCGGATCATGAACCCTTCACCAACGCTTTGGTGCTGGATGAATTCGCCGATGGATAGACCCTCCGGAGGGTTCGAGGTACCTCAATCAATGTGGCTTTTACGAAATCTCCCGATCGCTTGGAGATCGTTGAAGGGACCCAACATTTTAAATTCATCCTCTCACGTATGAGATATGGCTTCCTTCCTCGAGATCTTCCTCTGGATCATAGCTATAGTCCTGATATGGCAGCTCTCCACTAGGTTGCTATCTAAGTTTGTTAGGAGGAGGGTTCAAGTGATGGATCCTTCTATAATCGGCCGCATCCTAAACAGTTCCTTCAGAAAGTCATTGCAGCCACCTCGGATGGTTCTAGAGAGGAGCGGGGTGATGGAAGGGGAGAGGGTGCTCGATCTGGGTTGCGGCAGCGGGGCATTCACCATACCTCTGGCTGAGGCTCTCGGCTCGAAGGGGCTCGTCCTAGCGACCGACATAAATGGATCCCTCCTGAAGCAGCTCCTCGATGGGATATCGAGTCGATCCACCCTTCTCTCCCAAGTTGAGGTGGTGCAGGCCTCGGCTCACGATCTACCCTTCAGGGACTCCTCAGTAGATCGCTGCATAATGGTCTCATCACTGCAGGAAATACCTGATAGGTCAAGAGCATTGAGGGAGGTCATGAGGGTCCTGAGGGACGGAGGAATCCTAGCTGTCACCGAGTTCTTCATAGATCCGGACTTCCCCCTTACCTCGACCACAGTTAAGCTAGTTGAAGGAGCTGGGTTCCAAGTAGAGGCCAAGGATGGCAGCCCTTGGAGCTACACAGTCAGGTTCGTCAAAACCTCTAGCAGGTTTCCCTCCAAAAACTCTGGGGGAAACTGATCTCGAGGATCCTACCTGTGGGGCGCATCGCAAAGATAGACCTTAAACTGAGGGGAGCATCTTCAGAGATGCGGGCGATGACCTAGTACTTATGGATCCCCTCAGAACTTTATGATGGGCTCTACCTCCTCATAGCCTGATCCCCTGGCCATGTGAAGCGGATAGAACTTGGCCGTGCTCCCGATCAGCTGGCCCACCTGAAACCCCACAACTACGGGCATCGCCAGGATTATCCTCTTTTTAGCCGATGGATGGAGGTTATTCACAAGCTCTAGGAACTTGGCGGAGCTCGATGCTACTAGAGGGAAGTCTCTGGTTTCAAGGCCCTCCTGCACCACATACTTGTAGACGTAGTCTGGATCCCTGCTGAACTGGCTCCTGTACATAACCTCCGGGTTCCTCCCTATCAGGTCTATGGAAACATCGATCAGCTCCCTCCTCTCCACCCCATCGATGACCTCAAGCAGGGGATCGGAATCACCCCTCTCCACATAGGAGATGAAGGCATTCATAAGTTTAGATCCTATACTACCACTAATCAAAGTTCTCATGCGATTTTCCTGATCTCTGGGGATGTTTACCTTATCCTTGAAGCCCTTCCTTCTCCTTGAGACGTAGTCCCTCACTCCCTTGCCTAACCTGATAACCTCTACGGTATCGACCAGCAAGCCAACCACAGTGGCCACTAGACCTACTGCCATGCGGAGCACCTACAGTAGGATATGTTGTACTATATAACCGGTTTTGCCGAAAATTTCACTACGCTCTCCTGCTGTGGTGATCGCATGACTTACCCTGCTCAACTTCATTGAGGTCGCTCGGCCTTCACCACTTGCCCTATCACTTGGCAGCGTGGGTCTGCACCACTGCACCGCCACTGAGGCGGGGGATCGTAGAATCCTTCAGGTTCATTGGCCCTGGATGTCGCCATATTTACCCTTAGGCATGAGAGCCAGATGAAGAAAAACTTTGTCGGTTTAACTAGGCAGAACTGCTACGAGGAAGTTGAGTAGATACCAGGCCTACATCGTATCACAGCAGTACCAGCCTCCTAACCTGTAAGCTGGAGGATCATCTCTCTGGATGCACTATTCTCCATCTTCCAGATCTCTAGATGAGATCTTAAATCGAGTTATCCCATTGTCTTCGCTATACCTGAGGATTCATCGTTAATATTTACGCCTAATCGTCAAATCAACATACTGGGAGAGACTTCAATTTTCGTTAATCGCATGAAATTTAAAGCTATAGATTTTAGCGATATTCTAAATAATAAGGATTTTGTTTGGTGGGGCCTCAAAAAGCCTGCTTTATTTAAATACTGAAGGAAGGAGACAGATGTCAAAGATATTTTAAACCACTTTTCTTATATAAAACCTCATAATATCGTCTGGATAACACTATTTATGAGGGACAGTTATACTTATTTAAACAGTTATCATAGGAAGTTATTCGATAAGTTTCGCGCGATACGAGGAGCTTAAGAGGATCAAGGGAGATAGGAGCTTCTCTGAGGTTATAAGATCCTTGCTTGGGAAAAGAGCAACATAGATGTTCTTATGATGTCCGGGACCAGAAATGATGAGGAGGTCGCTGAGCTGAGGAGAGAGCTCAAGAGGGTGGAGAAATAAATGGATGCGATCCTTGATACAAGCGTGATGATAGAGATATTTGGGGAACGAGAGGGTGAGGGATCGACTCACTGAGATAGGCACGAGCTACGGTATATCGACCATAACCTTTTTTGGTTCCTCCTTTGACAGCAGATCGCTGCGATGCGTGGCCATCTTATACTCACTTATTGAATTGTATTCCATATTCTTTATATATAAATATGGAGTGCAATTCCATAATGGGTTTTCTGAAGGAGATGACCAGCGAGTACCTAGGCTCCCTCAAGTACGTCAGGGAGATACCCCGGAACCTCAGCTTGCCCTCCTCTCCCCCGGATGTAGTAGCCATCTTGGGACCTAGGAGGGTAGGAAAAA
>JAOZGJ010000017.1 GCA_027491785.1 Thermoproteota archaeon
GCTACTGGAAAGATGAGCTTCTCCTTATTCAAGTAAAATTTTCTGAAGGGAATTATGTTTAGGTATGAAAAAATTGATAAAATTATCGCAAATAGCATGACATATATAAGGGGTCCGATCCAAGCTGTCCAGTTCAAATTACCGCCTAATAACAGCGATCTAAGAGCTTCAGGATTTCTTGGGACTAGGAATTCAGGCAGTATACCTTTTAATGGAAAATCTCTAGATAAGCCCGCAATAGCCCATGAGGGTAGTATGTATTGCCATCCTATAAATAAGACTGTAATAACCTCTATTGATCCAAATATAACACCCATCTCTCCTATTGATAAAGGATTCCCCTTTATAGTTGATATCGCATAAGAAATTGCTAGAACTACAAGCGCAGCCTCTCCCGTCCAGCTATATCCTCCTGCACTCCTCATGGCAGTTTGAGCGAATAGCATAAATAAGCCAAATATGAGGGAGAGGACGATAGACCTAGCTGTAAAAGGGCTTTTACTTTCCACCTGATTTCCATTATTCTCCAAAAGGAACCACCCTTTTTCTTTAATCACTTTAGTCTAAAGGATCAGTCCTCCTTTTATATTTAGGTGTTCATCCGTGATCTCACGAGAGATACTTCTCTTTAGCCCTTCGGATTCTCTCAGAGTATCTATCGTCTCGGGTAAGCTCACCATGAATCCAAGCAATGAGATAAATTCTACAGCCTTTCGATCTCTCCCCTTAACTTTCACAGAATTCATAAGTATGTTAATAGAGAAATTTGAATGAGGAGCAGCTATAGGAAGGAAGAAGCATAAGTCTTGGAGGTAAATGCCCTCTCCTGAAATAGCAAGAATTCTAGGGGCAGTAAGAAGAGAATCCTTAGCCCATTCTTGCTCTATCTCCTTAGAAAGATTTAATGAGATCTTGAATGTCTTGAAGTAGGGACAATATATGAGATCATTCCGTATCTCCTCAAGTGTTAAATCCTTTACAGGAAGAACAGTTGAGAGTCTCTCTAAAAGAACCTCATAGGGTTTAATGGTGATACCAGAACTTCCATACGAAACCTTGGTGGCTATCTGCTCATAATCATATTCCAAAAAAGCATCAGTCTTCTCAATGAAATCTTCTAAGAACCCAGCAACTTTTACTCCTCTCTGTTTGAAGAGATTTAGTCCTGATTTGCTACAATATACAGGTATTCTATGGGAAATCGGTTTGGAGTATGGAGAAAGCTCATGACTATAGGCGCCAATTACTTGGATATCAGGCTGTTTAGTTAGGCTCTCCAATAATGGTATAGTATAGGGGTCATGTCCAACGATCCCCATCCTTATCATAGAATTGTACTCTCCCTAAGAGCATCAACTGCAGGTAAAGGCAGGCCAGCTAGCCCGTATAGGACAGCTCCCCCAGCAGTATAAACCCTACTGCCCCTAGTTCCTACCATGCTAGCTGCAGTACTGAGGTGTCCTCCGCAAAGCACCGATTCCTTAGCATATTCCTCCATAGCCTTTACTATCTCCAAAGTACCCTTCCTTGACTCAGGCCTCTCAAATATCCCCATTGGACCATTTGCTACGGCAAGATCAGCACCTCTCAACCTTTCTTTATATATCTCAATAGTTCCAGGGCCTATATCAACTATCTTGCTCTCTTCTGGTACAGCATAGACAGGTACGTCCTCAATCGTCCCATCTTTTAGTTTAACTACAAAATCCACTGGGTAGAAAACTCTCCCAGTGCCCATTTCTAGGATCTCTCGCGCGGCAGGTAAGAGAAGATCTAGATCCCTGACCTTTCTTACCTCACCATTAAGCTTATGCCCGGATGCTAATGCTACTATTATGCCAAGCAAGCCACCTGTTAGTACCTCAGCAGCTCTACCATTCCTTATAGCATGTACCATCACCTTTAGCTTATCTGAGACCTTTGCTCCGCCCAGTATAAAGATTCTTTTCCCTTTTATCGCGTTTATTTCAGCCATTTCAGCTATCATCCTTTGCATATTCCTCCCAGCTGCTGCTGGCATTAGATATGGAAACGCCACTAACGATGGTTGGCTCCTATGGGCCGCCTGAAACGCATCGTTAATATACACATTAAAGAGGGGTGCTAGCCTCTGAACGAAATGAGTCTTTACCAGATCCCTTGGATCACCTTCGATATTTTCCTCGGCCATGAACCTCAGGTTTTCAAGCAATAAGACCTCTCCCTGACCTAACGCCTTTATTTGTTCCCTTACTTCTCTAGATATAACTCCATCGACATATTTCACTTCACTACCTATCTCCTTGGCCAATTCCTCTGCATGAGGCTCTGTACTTATGAAATCGCTACTTCCAGGTCTGCCCTGATGCGTCCCTATTACAACAGAGGATCCCCTCTCCACAAGCTCCTTTAGAGTCTTTGCTGCCTGCTTTATTTTCTCTACACTCATTATTTCCCCATTATCTCCTATAGGAACGTTCATATCGGCTCTTAAGAAGACCTTTTTCCCATCTAGCGATATATCGTCGAGTGTGAGAATCTTCCTAGCTCTCAAGGATATCACCACTAGAATGCTCCGTCTAGTCTTCTGCTTAGGATTAAATTAAAATTTTACATTAGTAGAGGGAAGCATCTTCGCTTTTATGTTAATTTTTTAAACTAATGGTCTATGAACTCCGCAAGCGCATCTTTACATACGCAGGATCTCTCTCTCGGTATTAGAGTTATAGAACTAGCGAGAAGTCTTGATAAATCCTCTAGCTTTCTAGAAAATATATCTAGAACTTCTTGGTGAGTCAGTTTCTTTTCTCCACCGACCCCTGCCGCATAATTTGTGACTATAGATACACTAGCATAGCAAATTGCCAGCTCTCTAGCGAGAGCCGCTTCAGGACAGCCTGTCATGCCTACTATATCTCCTCCCATAATAGACATGGCCCTTATCTCGGCAGGTGTCTCAAATCTATTTCCCTCTGTACATACATATACGCCTTTATCTACAAGATGGATGCCTAGCTGATTGGCTGCGCTCATAAGAGCGGATCGTATTTCGGGGCAATACGTATATGGAGTCATGGAAATGTGCACTACTCCCTTAATCCTCCTTCCCCTAACGATGATCTCGGTTTTTCCATTATAGAATGTACCATCTCTACATTTAGTTAAATCTATGAAATCATGAGGTAAAACTATAGTACCTGGCATAAGTTCAGGGTTTATTGCTCCAACGGCATTACTTGCTATTATCCTTTCCACTCCTAGCATATTTAGCGCATATATATTAGCCTTATAATTCACTTTAAAGGGCGGGATTTCATGCTTCTCTCCATGTCTGGGAATGAAAGCTATCTCCTCGCCTCCGAACATCCCTAAGTAAACATTTGCAGGACCAAAAGGTGTGTCTATTTTCTTAAGTTTGGAGTTTTCCACGAGATGATACAAACCACTGCCTCCTATGATACCTATCCTGACCATAGCGCATCCTCTCTAGCTTCCTCGAATGGGATAGGAAGGTGATAATTTTTATAACTCATTGTTGTCCATGATACATGCCTGCATTTAATATTAAGTGTAGAGGCTTTGAACAACGGAGGTGATTGTAATGGCTTTAGCTACCGTAGGAGGAAAACCCGTTCTGATCTTAAAGGAGGGAACTACAAGAACCCGTGGTGAAGAAGCTAGAAGAATAAATATTATGGCTGCTCGCGCGATATCCGATGCAGTTAAGACGACCTTAGGGCCTAAAGGTATGGACAAGATGATAGTAGATACATTAGGCGATATTACAGTTAGCAATGATGGAGCTACCATTCTCCAAGAGATGGAAGTGGCTCATCCAGCTGCCAAGCTTATGGTGAACTTAGCCAAGGCTCAGGACAAAGAGGTGGGAGATGGTACAACTACAAGCGTGGTATTAGCAGGTGAACTATTAGCTGAGGCTGAGAATCTCCTTCAGAAAGATATACATCCAACAATAATAATAGATGGTTACGAGAAGGCCTTAAAGTTCATCGAGGAGGAAATTGAGAAGCTGGCAATAGAGGTTAACCCTGACGATGAAGAATGGCTGAAAAAAGTTGCTGAAACTGCTATGAGCAGTAAACTCATTAGTGCCGAGAAGAGAAAGCTTGCAGAGATCGCAGTGAAGGCTGTGAAGGCAGTAGAGGAGAAGAAGGGTGACAAGAGGATAGTTGATATAGACAATGTGAAGATAGTTAAGAAGAAGGGCGGTAGCCTATCAGATGTACAATTCGTAAGAGGAGTAGTGCTAGATAAGGAAGTTGTTCACAGAGATATGCCAAAAATAGTGAAAGATGCGAAGATAGCGATACTGAACCTCTCTCTGGAAATAAAGAAACCTGAGATAGACATAGAGGTCCAGATATCCTCGCCTCAGGAATTAAGGGAGTTTATAGACCAGGAAACTAGGATATTAAAGGAGAAAGTGGAGAAGATAGCCGCTACTGGCGCCAACGTAGTGTTCTGCCAGAAGGGAATAGATGAAGTCGCCCAGCACTTCCTAGCTAAACACGGTATACTGGCAGTCAGGAGAGTAAGCGAGAAGGACATACAGAGGATAGAGAGGGCAACAGGAGGTAAGGTAGTAAACAACCTCGATGATCTAACTGAAGCGGAACTAGGCTATGCTGGAATCGTTGAAGAGAGAAAGGTAGGAGACGATAGAATGATCTTCATAGAGGAATGCAAGAATCCTAAGGCGGTAACGATACTGATAAGAGCTGGTGCAGATACCATATTAGACGAAGCCGAGAGGGGCCTCAAGGATGCATTATACGTAGTAAGGAATGTGGTAGAGGACGGTAAGGTATTCTATGGAGGTGGCTCCATACAGGCAGAACTAGCTTTAAGGTTAAAGGACTATGCTCACACGGTAAAGGGCAAGGAACAACTGGCTATGGAGGCATTCGCTGATGCCCTTGAGAGTATACCGAGAATATTAGCTGAGAACTCGGGAATGGATTCAGTCGACGCTCTCGTTGAGATAAGAAATGCTCATAAAGCTGGGAATGTCTCGATAGGAGTAGATGCCTTGAACAGCAAGGTAGGTGATATGAAGGAACTGGGCGTCGTTGATACCTACAGAGGGGTGAAAAACGCAATAGCGGCCGCAACGGAGACAGCAGTGCTTGTAATAAAGACAGATGATATAATTGCAGCTAAACCCTATGAAGAGAAGGGCAAGGGTAAAGGAGGAGAAGAGGAAGAAGGCGGAGAGTTTAAATCCGAATTCGACTAAGGGCTCTAGATGAAACTGGTAGACAGAAAGACTGGAAAGATCCTTGGAGTAAACTCTTTTGATCTTTTTTTAATAATTATAATTCTTGCTTTCGCTGGTTATTACGCCTATGAGAACCTGCTTCCTCCCCCTCAAGAGGTAAATGCATATTCAGGACTTAACATCAATAACGCAGCCTTAGAGTTCTCTAGACTCTCTGGTATGGGTTATGTGGTAACCGCGCATGTCGATGGAGTCTGGACCTCAAATAAGACCGAGTTCCATGACGACGTACTAATCACTTGGTCCTATGAGACTAGACTCTTCGGATGGTACAAGGGAAGAAGGATAACTATAGGCGGTCCAAATGCTTACGTTGAGGACGTAGCAGCGACTAAAATAACATTTAAAACAGAGTCTCCGTCTGTTATAAGGGCCTATACCTATCCAATAGAGGATAAAAATTTAACAAAGGTAGCTAATGAGCTCGATAGCATAGGGAGAAAAATCGCCGGAAATTACGGTGTGAAGGTAATAAAAATAAGGTCTTCCCTGATACTAGATATACCAAAGTTAAAACCTAATGCCTATCTCTATAACAGACTTAAATGGAGGATTTACAACGAAATCCCTTGGGGATATCCATACATTTATTTGGGAGATTCCTTCATAACCATAAGATTTGATTACACGCAGAAGATAGCTCTTACAACAGGCGATCTCAGAAAAGTGGATTCTATTCTGAAGGATCTAAATATAACATATGAAAGGGCAGTGCTGGACTCAGCGTATATTTATATAGGGACTGAAAAGCCTTTAACTGGCATTTCGGTTTACTCTAATCTCTTGGAGAACGCTAGACCTTTGTCAGGAATAATTGATGTTACAAGGCTCACATACATTCCTAAGCCATGAGGGTGATTTCCTGCAATGATATCACTTCTCATAAAGTCATATAATCGATCTTTACCGGCTAAAATTCTAAGGATAAGCGAAAATAAGCTATTGGAAATAATTAAGGGGAGCAAAAGCTATGAACTTGTATCTGCCTTGGGAGAAGTGCTATCTAATGCTAAAGATAGTTCCTTGACTATTAAAACTCTAAAAAGAATTTGCCTTCCTTTTATCAGGCTTTTGACGGCTAAAAGGGAAGGGAAAGTAAAAAGAAAAGGTGGAGGAGTTATTAACAGGGTATTTAAGATAATACTCTCTCCTTGGGCACTTCCCATAGGCTTCCTACTGTTCTTCTGGTCATCCTTAGCTAAAGTATCCTCAACTACTCTATTACTGATCTATTCAGTAGTCGCTGTAATGGCAATTTCCATATATTTGGCCTCTAAAGAGGGAGACCTTGAAGTCATCGATTCAAGAGGAGTTATCTTATTCCTAGGCTCTCTAATGTTCCTCATTGGATATGCTGCTTTCATCGCCCAATTATCTAAAGTGGGGGGTATCCCTCTGCTCAACGATCAGCTAAGAAGAGGACTTTCACCAATCCTTAATTACATAGCTTGGACTACCGTTCCTGGAACAGCCTTCCTTCTATCATCGATGAATTTGGATAACTGCGAGGCCTATGCGCTGGCACTCGTGGGATTCATTCCATCATTCTTTTTGGCATTCAGAACCGAGATGATAGCTTACATATTGGCCACATTAGTGGTACTTTACTTCAGGAAGATGATAAGTGGGTTACACATATCGCTTGGTTTGGTGATAACGGCAGTTTTCTTCGTTGGAGTCGGTGCTATAAGATCGATCACTACTGGTCTGGTTCAAAACCCAATATTCTCGGTTTTATACAGACCTACTATAACAATTGCCGCTTTAGATACGATAGTTAGGCTATATGATCTAATACCAGTAACTGGCGGCCGGGTGCATTTGGCTGCGTTTTCATCACTAGGTCTCATTAGGGGATCGAGATACGGACCAAGAACGCTCATTAGCATATATACCGGTGGTAGAAGAACTGTTTCTACAACTGCAACATTAATAGGAGGTCCATTACTAGATTGGGGATGGATAGGAGCTGTCACGGTGCCATTTCTATTGGCATATCTTCTATCTTTTTCCTATAAGTTTTCTATGGAAGGTAAGCACTTGCTCGGTCCATACGCAACTCTCTATTCATATTCCCTAGTTGGGATAGAGACAGGTATATTGGACATCAATGTCTATGCGTACATTACAATAGCTCTTCTCCTGATAATTCTATCATTGAGGCCTAAAAATGAGATTGAAACGTAACTTCGTGGTGAATCCGACTATCGGTATAATGGCTGTATTACTTGCAATAGCAATCTCAGGTTCCCTAGAGTTCGGATCGGATATTGATTGGGTAACTATCTCGTTCGGTGGACTATTGTTTTTTTACATTGGTACAAAGATAATTAATATATTTAACAATAATAAGGCTATGCTTTTACTCAGTGAATTTCTAACTTTAATACTGTTACTTGTTTCCTTTAGAAGCGTAGCTGGAGTGTTAGCTATACCTATAGCCATGCTGTGGCTTATCGTTCTTAGTACCGGAGGGATAATTGTAGGCTCCAAAAAAGCACCAATACCCTATTACTCAATGGCCCTCTATTTTATAGGGGCTATTTTTGTCATTCATTCCTTTCTGCAATACAGAAGCTGGGATATTATAAGATCATTACCATTAACGCCACCAGAAGGTGCATTTGGGATGTTTCTCATTTTCATCACATTCCCAAGCATCTTTCAATGGTTGCTCTCATACCGCCGATATCCATCAGTCATATTCATAGTTGTCAGCACATTATTGATGCTGCTTCACGGTTTTAGAGCTGATGCTGCTCTCATACTGCTCTCCACATTTCTAATCATATGGAAGAGACATCCCCGTATATCTTATATATTTCTAATAACTCTGGTCTTATTATTTATGTTAGTAGATATTACTAGAAATAACCTTAGCGTTCCTATACTAGAAAGGCCAATTTTCAGACTTAGCACTACTTATTACTACTCTAAGGAAGTTCTTAAATGGTTCCTCTCGCCATTACCATCCTTAGATCCGTTTTGGCTATTTTCAATACCCCTACACCCTTCCCAGTCCATAGGTAGGGGTATCTATGGAAAGGAGTATGGTATAACACCGACTATTTTTGTAGAATTCGCCATAAGCTCTGGTTTACTTGGGATGTTCTTAATATCCTTGATATTAGGAATCTTATCAGGCTATAGCTTCAGGCTGTTCTTGGAAAATAGGGATACCTTCTCTTATGCTATAATATGGCCAATACTGATAACTAGAGTGGAGATAGGTATGAGTCAGCTTGACTTGGTTATGATATCTGGCTCAGTTACTTTCGCTGTCCTAGCCAATATTTTTAATGAGGGTCTCTCTGCTACATCGGTGAAATAGCATGCCGTACTACTATCATGGTCCAGTAATGCCCGGTGGTAGAAAGCCCACCGGAGGGAAGATAAGAAAGAGCAGAGGAAAGAGGAGAAGGGAAATTGGTAGACCTCCAGCCTTTACGATCATTGGGGAGAGAAAGGTAAGGCCAATAAGGGTTATGGGAGGAAGAAGGAAACTTAGGCTAATATCAGCCTACGAAGTTAATGTAGCTTTAGGGAATGGGGAGACAAAGAAGGTGAAGATCCTAGATGTGATTGAGAACAAAGCTAGCAAAATATTCACTAGAAGAAAGATCCTAACTAAGGGCGCTCTCGTTAAAACAGAGTTAGGCACAGTAAGAATAACTTCTAGGCCTGGACAGCACGGCATATTGAATGGAGTTCTCCTGAGGGAGGATGTTGCCTCCTAAGAGACCTAAGATCATCTATCCTTCCTATTTCGATTCTAGGCTTAGCAGGGCTAAGGGAAGGAGGGTACCTAGGGATCTATCTGTTAGGAGGCCCAGTCTACAGGACATAACTAGGGCCTTAAGGTACCTCTCACTTGATTTCAAAGTAGAAGAAGATAAGCATCGACCTTCTAGATGGTATAAAATGGAAGGCAGGGTAAAAGTATACTACGAAGGAAGCAAGGAAGAACTTCTTAAGAAGATAGGAAAAATCCTCAGGAGTATAAGGAAATGAAGCAACTGGGAGAAGTTATAAAGACTACTCGATCGAGGAATTTTCTGGTTAAGCTTAAGCCCCCACTGGAATATGATATCAAGAACTACAAGGTCGTGTCTGAGGATCTTATCTTAGTGGGCGTGGTAAACGATATAATAGGTCCTGTGTACGAGCCATACGCTTTAGTGAAGATCCTAGTTCCTTTAGACAAAGCTCATGAATATATAGGTAAGAAGCTCTATTTAGTTGAAAGGAAAGAGGAGAAGGATCTCATAAAATATCCAGAAGACTAAGAACATCTTCTATTATTGAAGCAGCCACATAATCTGCCTTTCCTCTATCTATCCAATATACCTTAGACTTATTACATATCTCCTCTACAAGGGGAATTCTATAAACTGGTGCTGTTCCAATGGCTATAATGTCAGATAACCATATCTGCCTAATTATATCAGCGAAAGATTTGGAAAATAGCTCCATTTTTCCTATCTCATCCACTATCACGACATCACACTTTTCCATGGCCTTGCTTAGGGCTGGTATAGCTATTTTCTCAAATTCTTTCACCCTAATGTAGTACTTAGATACTCTTGGTCCCCCTTTGAAAGTAGTGGATGCAAATAAGGCTTGCTCGCCTGTTAAGACATTCTCTACGAAGAATCCCCTTCTTATTCCCCCTTCCCTTAATTCCGGGGTTTTTATTCCTCCCACTATAACTCCTTTCCTCTCTAATTGCTGCTTAATTATGTTTATCGCCGTAGACTTTCCTGAGCCTGGCCTACCTCTTATTATATACTTCCCCTCTCCTCTCATGATGATGCCCAAGCTTAACATCCCTCTCAAATTATATAGTGAGGGTAAAGTTTCTTTCTACTCAACAGATCTGGACTACTTAGGAGAACTTGGCCTAGCCTATACTAAGGCACCCGTCTTCTACAATCCTAAAATGAAACTTAATAGAGATGTGACGATTTCACTATTTGCTTCCCTCTCTCTAAAAACAGCAGCTGATCTTATGGCAGCCTCTGGTGTAAGGGCATTAAGACTGGCAGCTGAAGGCAATGCGCAAGAGGTATTAGCCAATGATTCAAGTTGCCTCTCGGTCCACATAATTAAGATGAACGCCAGACTGAATGGTCTGAGTAATATAAAAGCAAGTTGCTCTGATGCAAGACTAATGGCTGAGAAGCTATCTTGGGAAGGATATAGGATGGAATATGTGGATTTAGACCCGTTTGGATCTCCTGCTCCATATATAGACTCCTTCCTAAGAGCTGTTAAGAGGGGCGGTGTCATTGGGATTACTGCTACAGATACGCCGCCCCTCTTTGGGTTGTATCCTGATAAATTATTTAGATTCTATGGGGTATGGGGGAAGAAATTTTTCTTTCATAAGGAATTTGGAATTAGAACTCTCATATATTTCGTGGTTAAAACTGCTGCGAGATTTGATCTAGCTGCGAGGCCCATCCTCTCTTATGGAAGAGAGCATTATGTAAGAACCTTCTTCCAACTAGAAAGGGGAGCATCAGCCTCGAGCGATCTACTAAAGAACAACATAGGGTGGATCGAATACCTTGATGGAGATTTTAGTGTGATTAGGGGAAAGGATCTTCCAGTAAGGAAGAAAGGAGTCGTAGGACCTGTATGGATTAGCAGTATATCGGATATAGATCTCATTAGGAGAATAAGACCGATTAACGAGGAGACATCGAACCTCTTAGCAGCTCTTGTTAGAGAGGCAGGAGGCCCTCCCCTCTACTACTTACTAGACGATATATGCTCGGCAATGAGGACAAGAGTTCCTAAAATCGATGATGTTATTTTGAAGTTAAGGGAACTTGGCTACTTTGCATGTAGGACTCATCTAGAGCCGTTAGGTATTAAAACCAATGCAAGTAGGAAAGAGTTAGAGAACGTAGTTAGAGAACTTACAGCTTCCTAAATACAATCATTGCATGTTTTGGATCATAAGGGGAAAGATCAATGTTCTCTATCAGCTTGTACTTGCCAGTCGAGGTCATCTCTCTTTCTACCTGCCTATATACCTTCTTAGGTGGGAGTGTTACATCGATGCTGCTGGATTTCACAGCTATAAAGGCATACCCTCTCTTTCTAAGGAAGATGTCCGAGTTCCTTCTCAATATACTCGCTTGATCAGGTTGAGCCACATCCTCATAAACTACGTCAACCTCCGGAACAATCCAGCAGTAATTCTGAGGCCTTCTCGCGCTCTCCATTATAGGGACTATATTCTTCCTAGCAGCAGCTACAGGCAACAAGTCTCTCAGAACTCTTTGGGCTATTTCTATACCGAATATAACACCACTATTTCCTATTATATCGCTAATGTGAGAAGCAGTAGTTCCAGAAGCTATCCCTAGATATAAGATCCTAGATCCCTTCTTGAAAGGGAAAGTACTCAGACCTTTGTAGATGGCTGCAGCCAGCTTAGATCTATACGGGTTCCAGACCCTATACTCTACACCCCTACTGCGTTTTAGGACTTCATCGTATACCCTCTGGCCTGGGACAAGATTTTTCGTAGCTAACTGCTTCTTACCATCTAAGATCCAGTAAACATCCTCAAACCTCTGATCCATTTTAACTTTCATGATTATCACCTCTTATCAGTTCTTTAAGCTTCTTATCTATTTCTTCCCTGAGCTTATCTCCTATATATCTCCCCCCGCCAAAAGCGTCTACCCTAGCGGCCATTGCTATCTTAGTAGCAAGAAGTCGAGCTATCTTGCCCCTGAGTTTCTTAGGAGAGGTTCTGACTTCCTTAGCTTGAAATAGAATTCCATGCTTTGGTGGTTTAGCCCCCTTAACTAAATGCATGAATATCGCCTTATGAGCTCCTAATATCTGAATGGAACTGGCTGGCAAGCTAGCAAGCCTCTTGAGGCCGCCAGCAACAGCTATCAGCCTAGCTCCAACAAGAGGATGCACTATAGATGAGAGATTCGGAGCGCCTCTCTTCATCAAGCTCTCTATGAAGGACTCAACAGTTTTTCTGGATTCATAAAGGGAAATCCAATTATCAGCAACTTTTTTAATCGTACTCAGATCATCGGCATCGAGATCAGCGCCCATTGATTCTCTAGCAGCACTTATCACGGATTTAGCAGTGTTCCCACTTATACCCACCTTTTTCAATACATTCTCATCGATCTTTCTCCTGTCTGGTTGGAGTGATACTATCCTCATGAAAGTCGGGTGATCTTCGATCAGGTCATTTAATTCTGGAAAATGTATGGAATACCATTCTCTTATGGCTGGAGCTAGTACGTTGAGGGCTTTATTGGCGTGATCAATGTAGTCTATGGATTTCATAATCTGCTGATCTAATGAACTTAGCTCTTCCTTGATTTTTCGCTTGGTAATCTTGATGCCTATCTCGTTGAGGATAAGGTAGTATTCCCTCTCATCGGTGTCACTCCAAGCTCGAGAAAGGTATTTGAGGAACTCCTTCCTAATTCTCAGAAACGGTTTCTCATTCGGTGAGATCACGGCCTTTACTCCCTTCTCATCCAGTAGATCTTTGAGCACTTGATCGTTAACTAAGATGTCTCCTTTAACTCCTATATCTGTGATTATTTTATTAATATATTCGCCTAATAGATTCCTATTTTTCACGATCTCGACTATAGAATCTGGATCTTTAGGAAAAGGATAAAGCTTGATCACCTTACCTTTGTCATCTAAGGCAAGCAAACCATATGGCTGTATAGAAAGGAATATAGACAAGTTATCCCCTTAAAGAGAATAAAACTGCTCCTAAAAAACTCTCTCATATAGGGTGCTGACCGGGTTTTCTACCTAGGACAAATCTCTTGCGGTAGATGCCTCTTACCCTTATCCTAGGAGTAGGGCTTCTCCTAGGCCTAGGTTCTACTTTAGGAGTAAGTGATCTAACTTTACCAGCCTTATTTAATGCTCCATGAGTACCTCTAGGCATTTTATCACCATGCCTATGGTACCCATAGCTATATAAAACTTGACTTGATAGGTATTAGCCGTTTTCCCGATCTTCTAGCTCTGTCTTCAGAAGAGCAGCTCTGTAATCCCTTATTATATTTATTATGTTCCTCTCAATGCCTTCATTATCCGATTTTTTCTCCTCTATGGAAGATAAGAGATCTAGAGCATCCTCGGTTGGGATAAGCGGTTCAATACCTTTCCATACTATCCTATAATCTGTAGCTGGAGCTATCATTAATCCTTCATTCTTAGCAGCATATAGGAACTCCTTTGGTGGAGGATCACCCCTATATAATAAGACCTTTATGCCCATATCCTTCATTCTTTTAGCGATGTTTGGACTTGCTCCGGTAGCATCGAGAGCTAGAAGAACCTCCCTAACTGGGTCATTGTACAGGGAGTCTAGCTTCTCCTTAGATAGTGAGGAAAGGACTGCAAGTCTTATCCCATCTACCTCCTGATTAGCTTCACCCAGCTGTCTCATTTGCGACTTCAGGAGCTCTACTCTCCACCTTTCTTTAGACAGTAGTTCTTCTAATTCTCTTATTCTAGCATTTCTAGAAGCTATTCTCCTGTCTATCTCTATTTCTATACTCCTTCTATTCTCCAAGGTTTCTATTTTTCTTCTTAGGCTATCAATCTCATCCTCTTTCTCCTTTAAAAGAGATTTATATTTCTCAGTTTCCTTCTCTAGTGATTCTATTCTTTCATTAAGCTTTCTAATATACTTATTTGCTCTCCTTAACTCTCTTTTAAGTTCAGATAGTCTTAACGTCCTTTCCTCTTCAATCTCCTCTTTCTCTGATAAGAACTCCTCTATAGCCTTTGAAATGGGAGTTCCTTTAAGAACCATGCTCACTATTTCATCTACTTCCTTTGATAAGCCCGCCTCTTCTGCTTTCGCTTTCGCTTTCGCTATCAGATTTTTGGCCTTATAATAGACTTTCAAAGCAGCTGCTAAGGAATCCCTCTCATGGGAACTTTCTACCCTTATCCCCTTTTCCTCCTCATATTCCGATACTATTTTCTTCTTCTCCTCGGCTTTCATCTCATATTTAGCTACTAAGAGCCTAGAATCGAACATATTAGCTATCTTAACTACGCTCTTTGGAGGGGGATTAACATCTGTCGCTATTATAACGGGGTACCCATGATCTAGGATCTCCTCTACTATCTCTGATCTGGAAGCTCTTCTCATGGTCCTAAGAAGCAAAAGATCGCCAGATAAGCTTAATATAGCGAGTCCAACGGACATTCCAGGGTCTATTCCTACTATTATAGGTCTAGATTTCGGTAAAGCGGAGAACTGCCCTGAGGGAAACTTCAGCTTGCTTCTCCAAGATTGTTTCACTATTACCCGTAAAGGTGCCCATTCACTGCTTTCCTTGACTACCTTCTTCACACTATCTATGTCCGAATATACTATGAATTCAGCCCTCCTAAGACCTCCTGACGCTCTTTCCACGTATAGATCATAGTCCATATTAGCATCATCCAGTTCCGTTGCAATTTTGTTGGCTTCACTCAGTATACTTGCTTCTATAGATCTTCTCCATCTATTATTTCCCGATCCACCCTGTTTCATACTCCTATTTCTCGTAATTAAGATCCTAGTTTCGGGATACATTGCAACTACTTCGATACCAACACCTCTCTGAGCTAATTGTGCTACTATTCTAGCTGTTAATAAAGGATCCTTGTGGGATGGGGATGGTAAACCAGCCTCCTTCGCTATCGAGGAGAGAGGCCTGAGTCCCTTGGGAGAGCCAGTTACTTGAATTAGTTTACTTCCAGGTGGTAACTTCTTAACGAATTCTCTCAATCCCCTCAAATCCCTCGCCAGCTCGTATATGTTATCTGTAGCGAGGATCTTGGCATCATACCTCCTCATTATACCTATTATATCTTCTATATGAGCTTCCTCGAGCTCAAAGAGGATGTTATCCCCCTTAACTACAGAAATCGAGTATAGAGGTCTCTGCCTTGATCTAGGGGATCCGGATCTTATATCGGCACCCACTATTACTGAGTTCTCCATCCAATAGGACGCTAGTATATCTAGTTTATTAAAGCTTAGCCCCTCTTATGGACGATGAGAAAAACCGCAATGGTCCTTGCAGTGCTGCTACTCATCATATTACCAAATCTAAATAAAGTATCAGCACGAAATAGTGATCTATCAATCAAAATAAATTCGGAGAGCTCCTGTATAGCAGGATTTCCATGTTACGTAAATGTAACGGTGAAAAGTCTAGATGGGTCTATACTTGTTAACTATGTAAAGCTCGTTACCCCATGGGGGGCGTTTATAAGAAATCTTGGATTTAGAGAGCTAAGCGCTAACTCGACCATACAAGTATCTATTCCGGTAAATGTAAGTAGGAACTCCTTAGAAGGACCTAATTTCATAATTCCTTTCATTGAGTATTTCAAGAGAGGAGAGATAGGCCTTAAGACCGTAGAGGGAAATAGAACGTCTTTGTTCGTAATAAAACCAAAGGTGAATGCGACTATGTATATAACTTTAAACAAGAGGGAGCTTTATACAGGGGAAATATTGCGTATCAATGGGAGCTATGAAATCAAAGGAATACCGCAAAACTATAAACCCTCCCTTCTAATATATCTAAATAACAAACTTCAACTGAGGAAAAAGTTAAATGGAACTCTAGGAGATTTTCATGCCTTCCTTTCACCTAAGAGAGAGGGAAATTTTACACTTAATGTAAGCCTCTGCTATGGAATAGGTTGCATTAGTAGAGAATATAGCATAGCTATTAAGAGAATAGTTAAAATCGTTAGCGAGTTCAATAGGAGTGCTTTATTGGATTCTCTAAAGGGAGTTAATGAGATGGAGGACAACTTGGAGAAACTCTATAAAAATGCCGTTAGCGACTCCATAAAACTTCCCGAAGGTATACTGATTAATATGTCAATAATAAGCTCTAAGATTAGAGATGCAGAACTCATTCTTAAGAAAGAGAATATCTCCTATTCTGACATATTAGAGATACAGAAACTTCTAAATCAATCTGAAAGCATGATAATTGAGGTATCAAAGGAAATTGTAGAATCCTATAAGAGATCCATGTACGAGAGGATATCAAAGCTAGAGGACGAGCTCAGCGGGATAAGTAGTATTATTAATAAGACGAGGTTTGGAGCCATTAAAGAGGAGCTTAACAACCTATCCGATAGGGTGAATAAGGCTAATTCCACCAACGCCCCCTCAATATATTCAAATATAACTAAAGAGCTGAATGACCTAAGTAGCGAGATAATGAGCCTAAGGGAAAAAGCTATGCAGGAAGCTAAGCTTTTATCCGCCATTGTTTCATTGGTAATATTCGTTGCAATGATTTCAGGTGCAATCATTATCTTAAGGGAATGGAAGTCGAAGTTGAATAGAGAGTAGGGTGCTGATAAATTGTGCGGGATAGTGGGCATAGCCAAAAGACGCGATCATGTAATAAAGGATCTAATTGCAGCTCTTAAGAAGCTAGAGTACAGAGGATACGACTCGGCTGGAATAGCTGTATTATCTAATGGAACAATACATGTGATTAAGGGAGTTGGTACTATAGATAAAGTGATTAACTCTACAAGGAGCATTAAGGATGGAAATGTAGGGATTGGACATACTAGATGGGCTACTCACGGTGGAGTCAGCAAGGAAAATGCCCATCCTCATATTTCTTGCAATGGAGAGGTAGCAGTAGTTCATAATGGGACTCTAGACGACTTTAATATCATCAGGGATAAGCTCATAAGAAAGGGACATAAGTTCTCCTCAGAGACTGATACAGAAGTAATAGCTCACTTAATTGAGGAGAAGCTTGCAGAGATAGGAGATCCCGTTAAAGCATTCTCTCAGGCCATATATGAACTAAAAGGAAGCTATGCCATAGCATCGATTATCAAAGGATACAATTTCATCCTATTGGCTAGGAACAAGAGCCCTTTGGTAATAGGAGTAGGGAATGGAGAGAATTACTGTGCTTCCGATGTCGCGGCCCTTCTTCATAAAACTAACAGGTTTATCTTCCTTAAAGATGGTGAAATAGCCCTAATAACGCCAGATAGAGTTGATATATGGTACTTAAGTGAAAGTACCATGAAAAAAGTCGAGAATAAAATTGAGGTGATAGATTGGTCCCCTCAGCTGCTTGATAAGGGAAACTACGAATACTTCATGCTTAAGGAGATCTACGAGCAACCCTATATATTAAATAAGCTTGCTAATAGTATAGATTACTATAAGAAATTCTCAGATCAACTATTAAGGTATTCAGAGAGTGGAGGAATATCTATAGTTGCAGCAGGAACTTCCTATCATGCGGGGCTTATAGGGAAATTCCTCCTCTCTAAACTTGCGGGAATGAGGTCAGAAGTCATTATCGCATCCGAATTTCCAGAGTGGTCTCACCATGTAAATAAGAGTGATACTATACTGGCTATAAGCCAATCCGGGGAAACCGCAGACGTACTAGAAGCAGTTAGGATAGCTAAGTCCAGAGGGGCTAAAGTGTTATCCATAGCCAATGTGCCAGGTAGCACCCTAACTAGGTTATCCGATGAGACCGCATTTATACAGGCGGGGCCAGAAATTGGAGTTGCTGCTACTAAAACATTCTTGGCTCAGGTGGCTGTTCTTTACATAATATCTTCTCTTATATCCGGGAAGTCCACTGTAAGGATAAAGGATGGTTTGATAAATGTAGCAAAAGAACTAGAGAGCTCTATGGAACACATAAGCACTATTTCAAGGAGAATAAGTAGCCTCCTCATGGATAGGGAGCATGTATTCTTCCTTGGGAGGGGCATAAATTACCCTACTGCCTTGGAAGGAGCCCTTAAATTGAAAGAAATAAGCTACATACATGCCGAAGGCTATCCAGCTGGGGAGTATAAGCACGGACCCCTCGCCTTGATAGAGAAAGGTGTACCATCCATAGTCTTAGTTCCAAGCGATGAGAGGACTAGGGAGAAAATAATCTACAATATAATGGAGATTCGATCCCGTGGCGCATTTACGATAACAATTCAACCTAAGAGCGTTAACATTCCATCAGATTTTTCTCTTCCTCTAGATGTGAAAAGCGAATTGACATCACCTATGATTTACGTAGTTCCTTTACAACTAATAGCTTATCATACAGCGGTTTCTCTAGGAAGGAATCCGGATAAACCTAGAAATCTTGCCAAAAGCGTAACTGTGGAGTGAGTACGCTCACTCCAGCGATATGAAAAGGATATTGTTTCCCCTTATAAAGAGGGTACCCATGTTCCTCCTCACATCTTTGGTGTTAGGATCGAGTTCCCTAGCTGAATCAAGTACTAAATTCATCATATCATCGTAGACTAGTAGTTTTCCCCTTATTTCACTACCATTCTTGAGCTTTACAGTTATCTCAGCTCCGTGAACCTTTCTAAGATGGGAAATAGGTAGATCCCTACTCATGGTACATCAACCTAAGATGAACGTCATCTATATAAAACGGTATGATATCATCTACTGCTCAGGGCTATCCTCTCTATTTCCTCTTTTCTCCTTATGGCGAAACTTCTGTTCCTATCATACTCTGCTGCCGCTATTATCTCATCAGCCAGTGATTCTGCTAGACTTCTAGGGCTTCTAAAGGCTTTCATGGCCGCACCTTGAGCTATATGCCTTATAGCAAGGTCAACCATCCTACTGGGTGATGTATCAACTGCATGGAAATAACTCACGCCACCATACATAATCCTAGTAACTTCTTCCCTAATTACGGAGTTCTCTAAAGCATCCAAGAATACTTGAATGGGATTTCTACCTGTCCTCAATTCTATTATCTCAAAGGCGTACTTCACCGTCCTCAGGGCCTTAAGCTTCTTTCCGGGATTCTTACTATTGACATGATCTCTCTTGCTTCCAGCATTTAGGGCTTGGCTCATAAGCCTGTTTACCAGTCGCTCAACTATAGGGAGGTCTAATTTTCCAAACCTCTTATGTTCATGTCTCCCCCCAGTATGTGGGAGGTAAACGGGCTTAAGGGAGATCACCTTCTTCAGAGCGACATTCTTAACCTCCACTCCATCGTAGCTCCACTTTCCGAATAGCTTTATTCCCCCATTCCCTCCACTAGAGCTGTTATTTTGCTTGTCCTCCGTGCTCATAAGATCACCTACTCGGCTTTTCCTTCTTTCCTTGTAAAATAGCCTGTAGGGACACCCCATTTACCTTTATTACCTTATATCTCACTCCTGGGATATCTCCCATGGACCTTCCCCTGGAACCCCCTATACCCTCTATTAACACTTCATCATGCTCATTTATCACATTAAGAGCTCCATCTCCTGGGGCGAAGGCGGTTACTATCACACCATTTTTCGCTAATTGAACTCTAACAGCCTTTCTAAGGCCAGAATGAGGCTGTCTCGCTTCCAACCCTATTTTTTCCAATACTATCCCCCTAGCCATAGGAGCTCCTTCCAAAGGATCGAACTTCTCTTTCAGCCTATAGAGCCTTCTCCTAACTTTCCAGCTATGGAGTCTTTTCTCCTTATATCTCTGAGCTAACCCTCTGGCTGCATATAAGCCCAGTGGAGATTTCTTACCCATGTCATCACCTACGAGTTAGGAATAGACCATGTTGCTATTTTAACATTGTCTATGTCATACCATCTTTTAGCGAGAAGTCTCGCCCTCTTTATTCTCCTTCCATTCTTACCTATAGCTATACTTTTATCCTGCTCTATAACGTAGGCTATCGCCACAGTTTCATTATTCTGCTTTAATATCTTCACCTTAGGAACCCTGGCTGGGCTAAGCAGATTCGTGACGAATCCTTCTGGCGTATCGTCGAATTCCACAACTTCTATATTTCTGTTAAGATCGTCCACGAGGAGGCGCTTCATTGTTTTAAGCTTTCTACCTCCTCTCCCTACAGCCCTACCGAGATCTCCCTTTTCCACTATAAATATGAGTCTGTTCCCCTCCTCATCCTCCACGACATCCTTTGGTCTCACTCCAAGCATGTCTTGGAATAATCTTATGTACTTGAACTGCTCTGGTGCTATTACTACCTTCCTCTGGGGAATCTTCTAGCACCTCCTCTATTCTAGGTTCAGGATCTCTAGGATCCTTGATTCACCTTCATCCATTATAGCTGCAGCTGAGACAAAGAAAGGCTTCTTAAAAGCTCTTCCCATATCTATAGATTTGCCTGGGTATTGATAGAGGGGCACACCAGCAACCTTAGCTAGATACTCTATCTCCATCTTGATGCTTTCCGGTGCATTGCTGGCTACTATTATGAGCTTTGGATTATTGCCAGATTTCAGCTGTTTTATTACTTTTTTAGCTCCTAACAATATGCTTCCGGATTTCAAAGCGAGATAAAGTTCGGGATCTATTTCACTGCTCATCGGTTCCTTCACCCTTACCATAATGCTTACTCAGGTCCCACCTAACGGAGACCCTTCCAGTTCCTATAGGTGGGGTCTGACCCATTATTAATGCATCTAATGGACCAGCTATAGGATTATCCTCACCGCGCCTAGCGGTATTTAATATGACATGGGTGGTCCATTCGAATGCCATCTTGCTGAGGGGAGTTTTCATTTCACTGAAGAATCCAGAAGATACACCTGCTGCTTGAAGTCTTATGGCCTCTATGGTTCCGGAGAACGTCATAGTATCTGCGATCAGAGATATGTACCTCTTGTCCACTTCAAGTCCCTGCTCGTCCAAGATCCTAGCTAGCTCCTTATATATACAATTTCTGGCGGCTTCTATTCCCAGAACCTTCTCTATCTCCTTACAATCATTAGTTATCGTCTTAGATACATCAACACAATCTAGGTTTAGCACTTCCCTTAGATTGGAACCGGAAGTCCTTACGACATACTCCTTCTTTCCATCGACCTCTACTGTTTCTATCCACGCCCTCTTTATGCCTTTCATTCCAGATACGAGCTTGTCTAACACCCTATAAGACCACGATCTTAGAGTTTGGAGGGGTTTTTCTCTTTTAGCTGCTTCGAATAACTCTACAACGATGTTATCTCCTTCGATGCTGACCTCTCCCTTCATGTTCTTGACTGCGCTCCTAATGTAGCCAACGAACTTATCCATCGTTATCAAATTTGTATTGAGGGCCTTCATATCAGGCTTCAGAATGAGCCTGTAACCGAAGTTATCTATCGCGTATTCCTCTATTAGATCCCTAACTCTAAGCTCCCTTATACTTCTGATAACCTTTCTCACCTTCATCTCATCATCCATACATTCTGGTTTGAGATGTATCTCCATGGTGGGCGTGCTCGTTGAGGCATAGAATACCAGTTCCTTAAATCTCTCCACTCCATGGGTTACATCAAGGGCGAGGAGTCCTGGAGCATGGAAAGTCCTTAGAACCATCTGGGTTGTCGGTTCAGCTATGCTTTGGGCACTTATGAGGCCTATAGGAGTTAATACCTCCACTTTAGCATTATCAAAACCCTCTTTCAGATCTTCTATTATCTTCTGAAGTTCTGGTTCCCTAGGTTTGGCTTTATATATCTTATCAGCCAGACTTAACGGTAAACCAGCTTTCCTTAATGCCTCCTCTATCCTAGCTTTGGAGATCCCTCTCTTCCTAGCATTCTTCACATGCTTTTCTAGGATCATCTCCACGTTGACTGGTTCGCCCCTGAAAAGCTTAGTTGGATCGAACCCATCCCCTCCAAATCTGAATTGGATTATATGACCCATAGAGTCTCTGACGGTTTCATCGTATGATACATAAACGTCTTTAAGAGAATTGGCCACTCTTCTATAGAAATAGCCACTATCTTCTGTTCTCCTTCCCTTATCTATGAGAGACTCTCTACTAGACATTGCATGGAAGATGAATTCCGCCGGATTCAGTCCCTTCATATAGCTATTTCTTACAAACCCCCTTGCCTCAGGACTTAGATCTCCTCTTTCGAAGTATGAGAGGACCCTGTCTCTATATCCCTTCCTAGGTCTTCCGCTGGTTAGAACGAATCCGATCCTAGTCTTGATCTTTTGCTGACCCACTTGGCCCATTATCTGGGAGAGGTTGGCTATTGATCCCCTAGCACCAGTCTTAGCCATCACAGAGACATTGGATTTGGGATCAACGTACTTAGCCACTATATCGCTCACTTTACTCCAGAAACTATCTATTGTCTGGACTATATCAAACTCAAGCATTTGCTCTTCTCTCATTAGGCGAAGTAGCTCTTCCTTTGTTCTATATACGGCCGCCTTCCTTGTGATTGGTCTGCTTTCAATGATCTTCCTCACTTCCTCCTCAAGCTTTGAGTATATACCATCTATCTCCTTGTACGCTTCCTTAGGCATCATAAGCTCTTTAGGTGAGGTAGTGATGCCATACAGCAATACTTCCTTGGCCGCTATCTTAAGGAGCTTATTCAGGAAATCTGCTGCTACATCACCCCCATAATCCCTGATTAGCACGTCTATTATGGTGAGCTTTCCTTTGACGAGAGTTCCAACTATGTCGTCATCCAATACTCCAGACAATAGCTGACCATTTCTTATCAGGACATATCCATCGTTAGGGCATGATGGATCGACACATTCAGCACCCTTAGCCAGTTTAGAAACGGATTCGAAGTTCAAGTCCTCAGGCAAGAGGACAGATATGAGCTGCTTCCCTGTCCATAACTCCTTCGGTTTCTTTATTGCTGGTTCGGGTAGCTTCGTTATCTCTGCCCTAGAGAGGATCCTAGTTGCCTCTGATTTTGTGAAAAGGGAATCCTTCTTTGTTATCATATAAAGGACGGTAATGAGATCCTGTCTCGCTCCTACTATGGATCCTCCCGTTCTAGGCGAGAGCATGTTATTCTTGACGCCCATTAACTCCTTAGCTTCTATAGACCCGTCTAACAGCTGAGGAGCATGTAAATTCATCTCATCTCCATCAAAATCTGCATTATATGGAACACAAACTGCTGGATGGAGCCTGAAAGTAGCCCCCGGTAGTACCTTCACCCTATGGCCAAGCATAGATAGCTTATGGAGGGACGGCTGCCTGTTGAATATGACATAATCTCCGTCCATAAGGTGCCTTTCTACTACATCGCCCGGCTCGAGCTGCTCAGCTATCTCCTTCAAAGCATCTTTTCCCTTTCTCTGTATTATTTTTAGGCTTATGGGAGTTATCCCGCCTTTCCTTACCGTATTAGCTCCAGGATATTCATCAGGTCCTCTCATGACTAGCTCCTTTAACTTCTCTATGTTATTCTCGTTCACATACTCCGGAACTGTGAGCACCATGGCTATCTCGACTGGTACACCAACTTCATCTATGTCTATCATAGGATCGGGAGAAATTACAGTCCTACTGGAGAAATTAACCCTCTTTCCTATCAAATTCTTCCTAAGTCTTCCCTCCTTACCGCCCAGCCTCTGGAACAAGGACTTAAGAGGTCTCCTCGTACCTTTCTGAGTAGCTACAGGCATGCTAGCAGCAGCATTATTGAAAAATACGCTAACCCAGTATTGCAGTAGGTCCCATTCGCTCTCTACCATGCTACTGGGAGCTCCAAGCCTTTTTGAGTTGTGTAGCTTCCTATTCACCTTTAGTATCTCTACTAAAATGTGAGTTAGATCATCCTCAGACCTCTCACCAGTCTCTAAATATATTGAGGGCCTAACAGGAAGCGGAGGTACCAAGAGAACTGTAAGTACCGTCCATTCAGGTCTGGCCCTCTCTGGATTAAATCCTATTAGGAGAGAATCATCGTCACTTACCCTCTCAAGTATATCTCTTATCTCAGTCGGCCAGAGCCTCCTAGGTTCAGGTTCCCTCACTATAAATTTGTATACCTCTTCTAGCTCAACTTTCTGTATATCAGCACCGCAGTGAGGGCATTTCCTATGCTTCTTAACGTACTTCTTCACCTCTTCCCTGACTTCCCTGACAAGACTATCATCTATTTTCTTATCAGGATTCTTAGCTGCAGCTTCCTTAGCTCTAGCTATAAACTCGGATCTAACGTCTTCAGGTAAGAGAACCTTTCCACACTTATGGCATACGGTATTCAAGGCATCCTTCAGTCTCTTGACATATCCTATATGGACTACAGGCATGGCTAGCTCTACCCTACCAAAGTGGCCAGGACAATTCTTTGGATAGTTACCACAAATTGGACACCTCTTCCTGGGATTTATGGTTCCTAGCCTTGGATCTAGAACACCTCCTTGTATTGGGAGACCGCCTTCATCGTAGGCCGTTGGCTCTGTTATCTCTATAAAGCCTATCCTCCTTGCGTCCGATGGCGATATTAGGCCAAACATGACCCTCCTTAAACTGTAGGGAATGGCTTCCTCGTCTCTAACAGGCTCCCATATAAGCGCCATGAGATCATCCCCCGTTTCCCCTTATACCTCCTCCTTCACATCCAGTCTCACATCTACGTGCCCGCTCACGAGCTCATCTAAGAAAAGCTTCGAGGCATGACTCGTTATCAAGGGCTTTACCTCAACGGAAGATTGGCATCTTGGGCAGAAGAACTCGTTTGTCTTCTGATTAAAGAAAGCTACGGTCCCACAGTTCTTACATACGTAGATTATCGTTTTATCTGATTGCTCTACATATCTATCCCTTATGACAGAAGCAGCTCCATGGGAAATCAGGACCTCCCCTTCCATCTCGCCTAGTCTTAGGCCACCACCCCTAGCTCTTCCCTCTACCGGCTGCCTCGTAAGCAGTTGCATCTGACCTCTAGCTCTCGCATGTATCTTATCTCTCACCATGTGCTTAAGCCTTTGATAGTAGCTCACACCTATGAATATGGGAGCCTTAATCATCCTCCCAGTTCTCCCATCGTACATTATCTCCTCGCCGCTGTATTCGAATCCTAGCTTCTTTAGAGCCTCCATCAGATCTTCTACTGGTTCAGACATGAAAGGAGTTCCATCAACGAACCTTCCCTCAAGGGCTCCGACCTTTCCTGCCAAAATCTCATAGAGCTGGCCTATCGTCATCCTAGATGGTATCGCATGGGGATCCAGTACTATGTCAGGCACGATGCCATCGGAAGTGAAGGGCATATCTTCTTGTCTGTATATCATTCCAAGGACACCTTTTTGCCCATGCCTAGTTGCAAACTTATCTCCAAGCTCAGGTGGTCTAGTATCCCTGACCTTAACTCTTACCAGTTTCTCTCCTCCAGTCTTTGTAGCTAGGAGTACATCTGAAATAACTCCCCTTTCCCAGGCCCTCATTGAAATAGAAGTATCCCTTCTCTCGAATGTATACTGATAACCTCCCCCAATGGAGAGCTCTGGGGAGAACCTTGGTGGGCTAGTTTTGCCTATTAGTACATCTCCACCTTCAACATAAGTCTCCGGATCTACAATACCATCTTCTCCCAATTTCTGGTAATACTGCTCTTCCTTCTTACCTGAGACCTTCTTTAGAGGTAATGGATTCTCAAACTTATCCCCTTCTATTATGGCCTGTCTCCTTGCCTCAGTTTCGTAAGTCCTGAAGAAAACCGCCCTTGCAGCGCCCCTATCTATCGAGCCCTTTGACATGACCAAGGCGTCATCCATATTATAGCCGTCCATCGGTATCAAAGCCACAACCAAGTTCTGGCCCGATGGTCTGTAATCATAGCCAGTTATTTCGGCTCCTCTTGTCCTTACTATTGGTCTCTGTGGATAAAACATGAGGAATGCTCTGCTATCAAACCTAAGCCTCCAATTGGCTATATACTCCCCTAAACCTTGCCTCACCATGTTAGCTCCTATAATGTCCCTCGGTATATTGTTATGCTCGGCATAAGGTATTTGAAGAGCAGCCACGCCGAACATCGCGTAGGGAGCGAAGTCCAGATGAGTATGTTTCCCATTGAGTTCGCTTAAGCTGTAAGCTATAACTGCGGATTCTTCCTCATCCACATCCAATAACTCCACAATTCCCTGCTTTACTAGGTCAGAAAAGCTTATATTACCGGCTTCTATATCAGGAAGGAGCTTTATGGCCATATCTATCTTATCTACCGGTATTAAGGGTCTTCTCATCCTTCCTGCATCAGCATTAATGTAGATCGAATTATCCTCCCTATTGTATACGAAATTAACTTCAGGGCTCATATTTGGCCTATTCTCCTTAAGATAAGAGATTAGATCATCAGGTCTATCTGTAAAAGCTATGAGCTTTCCATTAACATATATCGGAACAAGGCTTCCGACCTCCTTAGGGCTTGCTTGGGCTGCAGGCTTAGCTCCCCATTCTAGGATGAGCTCTATTATCGGTTCTGGATCTGTTCCGAAAGTTACATCAGTAAAAGCAGCTAAACTCCTGACAAGACCCACATTAGTTCCCTCAGGAGTTTCCAATGGGCATAATCTACCTATAGAAGTTCCATGTATCTGTCTAGCCTCATGAAGGGGCAATCCAGCGGGTAGAGGGGAGTTAACCCTCCTCAGGTGGTGCAGTGTCGCTATGTAATTCGTCCTCTCCAAGTTCTGGCTTACTCCCAGATCCCCTCCTGGCCAAGCTCCTGTTGCGACTGCCCTTAATATGCGCTGAGTTATCATTTTCTGACTCATTAAAATTCTCCTGACATCTAGATCGTATACTCCACTGCTAAGCTGCTCATCCGCCTTTTCCTTAAGTCTCCTCACGAGCTGATAAAAAGCATCCCTGAAGACTTCCTGCATCAAAGTTCCTGCAAGCCTTAATCTCTTATTGGAGAAATGATCCTTATCGTCTGGGTCTACCTTCCCCCTAACTACTTTAAGCAGCTTCTCTATCATCTTAGCGAGGAAATACGCCTTGACTATGTTATCCTCCTCGCTATTTCCTATGTGAGGCAGTAGGTTATTTTTCAAATACTCTTTAGCGTATCTGATTCTATCGGGCTTTGGAACTGCCTGAACAAGCCTCCTTCCTATGTAGTCCAAAGCCTCCTCCCTAGTGAGCATTCCAAGGGTTCCTTCTTCCTCTGCCCTTCTCTGGACATCATCTAAGCTGTAAAGGAACTCGTTCCTTATCTCATCATCGTTTGATATGGCATTGACTATATCCTCGTCCCTCTCTAAGCCAAGGGCCTTGAGGAGCATGGCAACGGGGACTCCCCTTATAGCTCCAGTCGATGCTTTTATGGTTCCATCCCTCGTATAATACTCCAGGTAAAGCCTTGTTCTGAGCCCCGCCTTCGCTGATACTATTTGAGCCACATGAGAGTAGGGTTTATTTTCCGCAGTGGTCTGCTCTACTATTACCTTGTTTGGAGCCAAATCATCTCTTATTACAAGCACCCTTTCAGATCCGTTGATGATGAAATAACCTCCTGGATCTCTAGGATCCTCCCCCTTCTCGATGAGCCTCTTCTCATCGAGCCCATATAGATAGCATCCTTTAGACTTCACCATTATGGGTATGTGCCCTATCCTGATCCTCTCGCTCTTTAGCTCCATGCCGCCTGAATAGATCTTTACCTCGAGCTCTATAGGAGCTAGGTAATTGGCATTCCTAAGCCTTATCTCATTGGGCATCGCAGGTAGAGAGGATCCATCGTATTCCTCGACCTCTGGCCTGCCCACATATACCTTGCTCAATACAAGTTTATAGTTCTCTACAAGCTCTAATTCCTTAAAAGCATCTACAACCTCCTGTATTCCCATTTCCAGAAACCTATTGAAGGATTCTATTTGGACATCCGAGAGCTTCCGCTCTCGAAAATACGCCTTGACTATGGGATAAAAATCAACATTTAAACCATCTTTCTGGATTGACACAACAAACCCCCACCTAACAGAATATTATCTCAAGAACTTCTCAAACTAACGACTCTTCTGTAGTAATAGCCCTCTTCACGATGTATCCTAATGATATCTCCCTCCTTAGCCCCTATCTTCTCTACTATAGGATCTGTGATGAGTATCATGGGAAAATAATCTAGTGAACCATATTTCTTCACCAGCCACTCTTTTTCCTCATCACTTATTAACTCATGCTTAGGAACCATGAAGTTTTCGGTTGGATCATATTTCATTACCCTCTTGACCTTTCTGGTACCCTTTTTCTGAGCCTTCTTAGTGGCCTTTGATTTCTTGGTGATCTTCCGCTTTCTCTCCTTACCAGTAGCTCCTTTACTCTTACCTCTAACACCCCTCTTCTTACCTTTAGATGAAGAGGATTCCGGCTTTAGGTCTGAATCAACAGGAACATCATCAAGCTCTACCAAATAAGCACCCCCTTAAAGGGAACACTAGCATCAGTTTGAGATGTAATACGGTTTTAAAAAGTTTACACCTGAATGAGTATAGGGGATTCTGTTTGGACAAGGACCTGATAGAAATCAGGTGGCATGGTAGAGGTGGCCAAGGAGCCGTTCTCGCATCTAGGATAGTAGCAAAATCTGCCTTTCTAGAGGGAAAATGGTCACAAGCCTTCCCGTTCTTTGGTGCGGAAAGAAGGGGGGCTCCTGTTATGGCCTTCACTCGTGTCTCCAATTCTCAAATAAGGCTAAGAAGCCAGGTATATGAGCCAGATATTTTGGTACTAATAGATCCGATGTTTCTCAACTTAGAACTAGCATGGAGGGGAGTTAAGCCAGATACGATCGTCGTGATGAACATACCAGAGGATCCCAGTAGGATATTTCTACCTAGAAGGGTTAAGAGCTTGGCTACAGTAGATGCTACTTCCATAGCCATGGATTTGAATTTGAAAGTAGCTGGACTTCCCGTTCCCAACTCCGCCATGGTAGGGGCTCTCATAAAAGCTACCGGAATAGTAAAGCTAGAGAGCGCGGAAGAGGCTATTAGATCCCTCATGAGGCGCCTGACCGATGAAAACATTCAGGCCCTAAGAAGGGCATACGAGGGGACAAAAATCGTGGAAGAACCTAAATTTGTACCTGAGATCCTAGGAGAAGGGTAGGTGTACAACACCTTTCCTTTCCCTTAATTTATTTATACCTGCTCTTCTCCCTCTATGAACGAATCAAAAAATCTCGTATATACATCTACTTTAGTTTCACCTGGTAGAAGATCCATCTCCTTCACTAAACCGCAGTTAAAGCATTTTATTATGGCCTTACCTTCTTTCTCGTGGAGCTCTACCATAATAGAGTTATGCTGGCATACTGGACATCTAAAGAAGGCAGATTTCCTTCTCCTCCTTATAGGTAAGGTTGTCCTTCTCTTCCTCCTTCCCAACTAAGCACACCTATGACAAAAGCAATTCTATTCATTTAAATAACTTCCATATCCACGGAGCTGACATGGCACACATGACTGTTTATACCCAAGGGATGATCTCATGCTCGGTATGGTAGTAGAAGAATACTTCTCATCCCTTGAGAAAGAGCTTAGCAGGGTAATAGAAGTAGCTAAAAGGGCTAGATCATTGGGATACGATCCGACCACCGACATAGAGATAGAGATAGCCAATGAACTGCATGAGAGAATCGTGGCCCTATTCCAAGTGGAGTCCTTAGGGGAGAGGGTGAAGTACTGGCTTGATAAAACAGGGAACAAGGTAGAGACAGCCTTTAGAGTAATAGCAGAGATAATCCCTAAAGAAGGAGAGGAAAAAAAGATTGAGATAAAGGGAAATGACGAATACAGGGCTGAATTAGCGTTAAGGGCTGGCATGGCCATAATAACGGATGCCACGGTCTCAGCTCCGATAGAGGGCATAAGCAAGGTGAAGATAAAGGGATCTGGAAAGGACTCGTACCTCTCGGTGTACTACAACGGACCTATTAGAACTGCGGGTGGTACGGAAGGAGCTATTAGCGTTCTGATGGCTGATTATATAAGGCAAAGGCTCGGTCTTTCTAGGTTCATACCTACTCATGAGGAGGTAGAGAGATACGTCGAGGAGGTGTTCCTCTACAAGAGGGTGGCTCACCTCCAGTATAACTCAGAGCCGGATGAGGTTAGGAGAGCTGTTCGTGGCATACCAGTAGAAGTTACCGGTCCTCCTACGGAGAAAGAAGAAGTATCTTCCTTTAGAAATCTGCCTAGAGTGGAAACTAACAGGCTTAGAGGAGGTGCGATTCTAGTAATAAATGATTGCATAATACAGAAGTCAAAGAAGTTAAAGAAGACGATAAAGCAGCTCAAAGAGTCCTCCATAGACTTTGATGATTCGGAGTGGAGATGGCTAGGCGGAGATGAAGGAGGTAAGTCCGAAGAAGTTGAAGGTGAGAACAGGCAGAAGAATGAGGAGGGATGCCCGGTAATACCTCCCTCCTATAAGTACTTGAAAGACGCTGTTATGGGAAGACCAATCCTCTCTTACCCATCTCGCATAGGAGGATTCAGATTGAGATATGGGAGAGCTAGAAATACCGGTCTTGCTTCTATAGGGATAAGTCCATCTACTATGTACATAGTAGATAGTTTCGTGGCAGTAGGTACTCAAGTGAGGATAGAGAGACCGGGAAAGAGTGCTGTGGTAATGCCGGTTGACTGGCTAGAGGGTCCGACAGTGAAGCTGAGCGATGGAAGTGTAATAAGGGTGGATGATCCTGAAGATGCCTATAAGCTATCTGGTCAGGTAAAGGAGATAGTACATCTCGGAGATGTCTTAATAGGATATGGGGAATTCCTTGAGAATAATCACAGGCTGCTCCCGGCTGCTTGGACTGAGGAATGGTGGTACAGCCTGCTGAAGAGGAGGGCTAAGGAATTAGGGGTAGAGCCTCCTGTCGATAGATGGCAAAAGCTTTCCTTCATGGAAGCCCTAGAAATCTCGAAGAAGTTTAATGTACCACTACATCCCCGTCATACCTATTTTTGGGAGCATATAACTATAGAGGAGCTAGCTACCCTAATCAGTTCCCTGAGGAATGGACGGATAGAGAATGGAGAAATCTATATAGCCCTAGAAAACGATGTAAAGGAGATCCTTGAGAAATTAGGTATACCTCATGAGGTTTGGGGAGATCTAATAAAGCTTGAGGGCGATGAAGCTAATCTACTCAGTTATATAGAATCGAGCCTTCCGAGAAGCATAGCAGAGGAGGACGAAGCTGCCCATGGTACCATATACTATCTGAATCGTCATTTAGATGTGAAAATTATGCCTAAAGGACCAACTAAGATAGGTATGAGAATAGGGAGGCCAGAGAAGGCTAGGCCTAGGAAAATGAAACCACCCATCAATTTACTATACCCCGTTGGGGAGCTGAAGGGAATGACTAGGTCCTTGGATGCTGCTTACAGGAACGGGAAGGTAGAAGTAGAGGTAGCATTGAGGGTCTGCCCGAACTGCGGGACAAGGACTACACTCTATAAATGCCCGAACTGCGGGACAAGGACTGTAACAATGAGGTTCTGTCCCATATGTGGGAGGCCTGTAAATGGTAGATGCAAAGACCATCCAGATGCCGAGCCGGTTCCATATGTGAAACTCAAGCTTAATTTGAAGGAGGAGGTAGACAGAGCCCTAAATAAACTTGGAGAAGGGCAGGAGGTCCTTAGTAAGGTTAAGGGGGTTAAAGGACTCACTAGTGGTTCTAAGCATCCAGAGATCATTGAGAAGGGAATACTCAGGGGGAAATACGACTTATATGTCTTCAAGGATGGGACCGTGAGGTTCGATGCAGTCAATGCGGTTCTTACTCAATTCAAACCCAAGGAAATAGGAACTAGCATATACAAGCTTAGAGAGCTAGGCTACACAAGGGACATTAAAGGGGAAGAGCTGGTGGATGAGGATCAGCTGGTTGAGATAAAGGTTCAGGACATAATAATTCCTAGGGCCGCCGCTCACTACTTATTAAATATCTCGAAGTACATTGATGAGCTACTTGAGAAGGTTTACGGGCTTGAGCCTTTCTATAATCTAGAAAGGGAGGAAGACCTAGTAGGTCAACTCGTTTTAACGATCTCCCCACATACATTCGTCGCTAACGTAGCTAGGATAATTGGATTCACCGATGCCGATGTACTTTACGCTCATCCCTTCCTTCATGCAGCCAAGAGGAGGAACATAGATGGGGACGAGGACTCCATCATGCTGGCTTTAGACGGATTACTCAACTTCTCTAGGGATTTCCTTCCATCTACCCCAGGGGGTAGGGAAGATGCCCCCCTCATCATGGTAACTAGGGTCGATCCGGAATTCATAGACGATGAAGTATACAATATGGAGGTAGTCACCGAGTTTCCACCTGAATTCTACGAGGCGACCTACAGGTTCGAAGATCCAAGCAAAATGAAATCCATCATAAGGATAGTAGAATCGGAGCTCTCCATGGGAGTCAAGTATCCATCCATTGGCTATCTGATCCCCACCTCCCACGCTTATGGGGGCCCCCTTCAGACGACCTACAGAAAGCTGAATAAGATGTCCCAAAAGATGGAGGCCCATTTTTCACTGGAAAATAAGATAAGGGCTGTAAATAAGGCAGATGCCCTCTCCAGAGCTATATCGTCCCATTTCCTCAGGGATATAGTTGGAAATCTCAGGAAGTTCGGTCAGCAGACATTCAGGTGCACCAAGTGCAATGCTAAGTATAGGAGGCCTCCCTTATCGGGTAGATGCCTAATTTGTGGTGGCCCCATACAGCTTACCGTTCATAAGGGAACCGTTCTCAAGTACCTAGGACCCACACTAAACTTGGTGAGGAGATATGGTATAGAGGGTTACCTCTCCCAGAGGATAAAGATACTGGAGGAAGAAGTGAATTCCATGTTCAAGGAGATAGAAAAGGAGAAAGTGACGCCAAGCACATTGGAGTCGCTTCTTGAATCAGAATCGGGAGAGGGGAACAACGGTGAGTATGAAGTGGAAAATAAGGAGGAGGGTACAGGAAGGAAGTACATTCCAAAGAGACTTGTCGATTTCATGTGAGGCGATGCCATGTATTGGGTCAAGATAAAGGACATTAGGGAGGGGGAGGTGGCCGTCATAGGGGTTGTGCTTAACGTGGTAGAGAACTACTTGGTGATAGATGACGGGACATCTAGGGCAAGGGTTTACTACGATAGAGCATCTCAGTTTAACCTTAAAGATATAGTTCTAGCTGTCGGGTCTGTCATAACATCTTCTGCGGAATTCAAGGAGATACAGGGCTATGCCATCGCCAATATATCAGGAATAGATATAAGTTTGATGAGGGATGTGGAAGAGGTGAGGCGAGAAGTAGAGAGGATGTTGAAAGGTGGTATGAATGGGAAATAAGATAGCTTTTGAGGAAGCAGGCACTCTAAAAGCCATTGTAGAAGCTGTAGAGTCCTTAGTCGGAGAGGCTTCAATAAAGCTCGATCCCGAGGAAGGATTGGGCCTTCAAGCGCTCGATCCATCGAAGACAGCAATGATACAACTCATACTTCCCAGAACATACTTCATCGACTTTGATGTGGATCAATCCGGTTTCTATGGGATAAACTTCACGGATCTCTCTAAGATACTCAGGAGAATAAAGACTAAGGAGAGGATAGAACTTGAGTTCTCAGAATCCTTCATGAGGATAATAGCCACTAACAGCTATAGAAAAAGCTTCGAACTTCCCCTCTTGGCAGGTACGCCCTTCGAGTACAAGACGCTCAAGGTCGATTACAAGGCTAAAGCTAGGATGGATAGTGAGGTAATACCCAATGCTGTGAAAGATCTGAAGATAGTTGGCTCGGATGTTGAGATATATATAGATAGCGAGAAAATAGAGTTTAGAACATCGAGCGATAAGGGGAAAGCTGTTGTTTCCATAGGAAAGGAGGATAGGGCGCTTATAGATGTATGGGCAGAGGAACCATCTCATAGTGTTTACAATATGGCTTACCTTGAGAAAATGACTAAACCAGCGAAGATATCAGAGGAAACGGACTTAGAGCTGAAGACTCAAGCTCCGCTCAAGCTAAGCTATCCATTAGGGGGAATAGAGGGAGCTGGTATAACGTACTACTTGGCCCATCTTCAGGTATGATCATATGCATGAAATAATCCTAATAGCTCCTTTCTCTGAGGAAGCTGCTAAGCTGTTAGAAGAACAGGGTTTAACCCTCGAAGACCTGGCTTACGATCCCCTGCTTGAGAGAGCCAGATCCTTGGCTAGAGAAAGATTGATAAATGCTATAGAAGGAAGGAGGGGCCCTGTTCTAGATAGAGCCAATCCGATGAATGAGGTTTACTCATACTTGGCAGCTAAGCTCATAGCAGCTAGGGTGGGTGGATCTCTGCTAAGGAGGCTCGCCACCTACGAGGCCAAGAGATTCGGCGAGCTCTCAAGGCGCCTTCCCTTGGATAAGATAAAAGAAATAGCCTCAAAGACCTTCGGATTCGTCATAAGGGAGGATAATGGAATATGGATAGATCTGGTAAGTTACCTCAAGGGATGCATAGGCATAGGAGGATCCAAGTGGAGGCTTGTCAATAGGGTACTGACCAGCGGCTATGTTCTGATCGATGAACATGATCTGAGGAGGTTGCTGGAGGAACATGTAAGGAGGAAGGTGATGGAGACTCCCAGAGTGGAGCTACCTGAGCCTCTTGAAGATATAGCGAGGGAGGCATCCGATCTATTCGCTAGGAGGATGAGGAAGAAATTTAAGAAGCCAAGGAAGGGTAAGGGCGATTTCCCTCCATGCATAAAGGAGCTCATGGTCAAGTTGAGGAGAGGAGAGAACCTAACCCATCAAGCTAGATTTGCCCTCACGTCATTCCTCCTGAATTATGGTTGGTCGAAAGAGCAAATATTAGATCTTTTCAGGGGGGCTCCCGATTTTAACGAGAAAATAGCCTCGTATCAAATATCTCATATAGAGAGGAGGGGATATAAGGTGCCAAGCTGTGAAACGATGAAAAGCTGGGGCTTATGTCCAGGAGATTGCGGCAGGAAATATCCCTTGGAGGGCATCAAATGAGATGAGGGTTTTGGAGAATCTCTTCAGCTCCTATTATAGGGCGATGTCCAAGACAATATACGTCCCGGAGGTTCCTAGGAGAGAATTCATGTTCAGGGGGTTCGATGGTAAGGTAAGGAGGCATATCTCCTTCTTTAATCTGGGAGATCTGAGGAGGTATCTCATATCAGAGCCTCCTCTTCATGCCTATTATTCAGTTTCCCTTTACAGGAATCCCACAGCTCCCATGGAGGAGAAGGGACCTATAAAGGCAGACCTCTTCTTCGATATAGACTCAACGGATTTACGCGATGAGGAATGCGAGAAGGACTCCATATGGAGATGCAAAGAATGCGGATATGTTGGGAAGGGAATAAAACCGGAGAGATGTCCCAAGTGCGGATCTGAGAGGTTAGAGGTGAATCACTGGCTCAATGAGAGATGCATCTCCCTTGCGAAACACGAGGTTGAGAAGTTGGTGGGCATGTTAAACGAGGATTTCGGCGTAGATTTCGCTCATATATCAATCTCCTATACTGGTAATAGGGGCTTCCACGTCAGGGTCACAGAGGGATCGCTTACCTCCCTAGGAAAGAACGAGAGAAGGGAAATTTCCTTCTATATAATGGGAAAGGGGCTCGATCCCTCAAGCCACCTGATAGTAAATGAAGGGAAGGTAGCGGTATCGACGGAGAGCAAGGTCATGAAGAGAGCGGTGGGCTTCCTACTTAGCAATCCTTCCACCTTCGGAGGGATAAGCGGTAAGATTCTGGATGCCCTCTCTGGTAAACCAGTCAGGCTAAGCTCTAGGGAGGTCAGTCATATGATGGACCTGCTGAAAAGATCAGCCTTACTCTCTGGAGCGAAGATAGATTGGATGGTGACCATGGACACGGGGAGGCTCACTAGGATACCCAACAGTTTACACGGGAAGACCGGTTTCAGGGCATTAAGTCTTACACTTGACGATTACAGGGTATTCAACCCGTTTGAGGATTCCGTAGGGTTACCTGCCCATCCTGAAATCGAAGTAGAGGCCACTATGAATGTTCCCTCTTTTAACTTAAAGGGGGAAAAATTCGGTCCCTACTCACCTGGAGAGAGGATAAAATTGCCAGGGTTTGCTGCTACTTTTCTCATACTGAGGGGGAGAGCTAAGCTAGTGGGCGATTAATTTAATTTTTTAGGTCCTATACGATCGATAGGTAGATGGCTAAATACAGGGAAATAATGAGGCTTCTACATGCATCTCTAGCTGAGGGTAAAATTCCACCTTCTCTAATAGAAGAAATAAAGGAGTTAGAGGAAGAACTCTCCAAGGATTTGCCTCCTGGAACTGAAGGGAGGATATACACGCTGTCCGCTGATGTACTGAGGGACTTGAGGATGGAGCTTGAGAAAGCATCTAAAATCGAGGAGATATTCAGAAAAGCGGTTTATGGAGCCTCTTTGGACATTATAATGGGTAAAAAAGAAGCATATAGCTCCATTAGGGAGGAAGAAACTGAAAGGATATTAGAAAAGGAGTATCCGCCCATTAAAGACGATATAGATAAGGTCTTAGTAACGTTTAAAACTCCAGTATCCAAATTCGTTGGTGTGGATATGAAAGTATACGGTCCTTTCTCAGAAGGAGATGTCGCTCTCATACCATCCGAGAACGCTGAGGTATTAAAGAATAGGGGAGTTGTTGAGGTGGTGGAAGAATGAAAGTTCCTTCCGCAATAAATGCCTATTGCCCGAAGTGCGGCAAGTATACCAAGCATAAGGTAACCCTATATAAGCAAGGGAAAGCCAGGACCCTCTCTTGGGGACAGAGGCAGCTGGAAAGAAAGAGGAGGGGATATGGCGGGGAGCCCAGGGGAAAATTGAAGAGGAAAGCCAAGACCACGAAGAAGGCGTTAATAGTCCTGACCTGCGAGGAATGCGGTAGGAAGGTCGTGAGAAACTTGGGTAGGCTATCTAGAGTTGAAATAAAGAGGTGATCAGGTTCATGACCAGAGGCAGGTTAGAGTTAATTCCCCTTCCTAAAAGCTATTTCGTCAGAGTTAGGTGTCCCAAGTGCGGAAATGAACAGATAATATATTCCCATGCATCTCGCGTGGTGAGATGCCAAGTCTGTGATGAGGTTTTAGCTAGACCTAGGGGAGGCAAGGCTGAGATACTCGCTACAATCATAGAAAAATTGGGAAGAGTGATAGAGTGAGCTATAAGTCCTTCCCGAGGAGAAACGAGCTCGTTGTTGGTACCGTAGAGAAGGTAGAGGATCACGGAGTGACTGTGAGGCTCGATGAGTACGATGGATTGGAAGCCTACATACCTAGGAGTCATGTCGCCTCGGGAAGGATAAAGGACATAAGGGACTTCGTAAAGGAAGGGGATAAGATAGTCGGTAGGGTTATAAGGGCTCATAGAAAGCTAGGTCAGGTCGATCTCTCCTTAAGGTACGTTAGTGCGGAGCAGAGGAAGAGGAAACTAGAGGAATGGAAGGAGAGGGTGAGGGTAATCTCCCTCTTGAAGCTAGCGGCCCAGAGAGCTGGCTATAGAGATCCAGAGACCGTTGCCAGGGAGGCGTGGAGTAAACTATCCGAATATTATAGGGATCCGCTAGATGCCCTAGAAGACGTCTTTTACGAAGGAGTAGAGCCTTTAATAAACGCTGGATTAGATAATAAACTGGCTGAAGTTTTAGAGGACATAGTGAAGGTTCAGCTCAAGCCCCCCATGTATATAAAGAACGTGATCATCAGGCTCGTTTCCTACGCCTATGATGGTGTTCTAAGGATTAAGAAAGCCCTGATGAGAGGCCTCTCCACACCCAAAACGGAGAACGTTGAGGTAGATATATATTCTGC
>JAOZGJ010000020.1 GCA_027491785.1 Thermoproteota archaeon
GTGGCCTTCGAGATAAAGGCCGGGCAAGGTGCGAAACCAGGACTGGGTGGGGAGGTGCTTGTCAGCAGGGAAGTAGCCCTCAGGATAAAGGATCATTATTACATACCTGAGGATCCTGAGAAGGTAATCAAGGACTACTATGAGAGACACTCAGCCCCTGGAACCTTTACCGAGGAGATATTAGCCAGCCAGATCAGGCTTATCAAGAATAACTTCCCCCGAGTGAAAGTGTTCCTGAAGACGGGACCGTATCGAGACTTGGATAGGGTGATAGAGGTAGCCAGCAGGGAAGGGATAGATGCCATAACGATAGACGGTAAGGAGGGTGGAACTGGGATGAGCCCTATAGCTGGCATGAGGGATCTGGGTCTCCCTACTGTGGCCTGTCTGGGGGCCATCGCTAGGGCTAGGGATAAGGGGATAGGGACGAGCCTCATAATCTCAGGGAGGCTTTACGACGGCTCCCATGTGGTCAAATCCCTAGCATTGGGAGCCAGTGCTGTGGCATTCGGCAGACCCCTTGTGTACGCGTGCTTTGGCGCTATACCTCTCGCTCCCACATTCATAAGGAGGGAGCTCTTCAGGAACCCATTGCTGAAGGAGATCGGCAAGGCGGCGCTGAGATGGGGGATTAGAGGAGAGAGCTGCGCAAGAGGAGTTGTCAACTACCTGAAGAGTGTGGATAACGAGATCAGGATGCTCACCTCCGCCCTAGGGAAGTACTACATGGACAGGTTGTCAAAGGAAGATGTGGGTGCTCTGAACAGGGATCTCGCAGAACTTTTTGGAATCAGGTATGTGTACGGCGCTCATGAAACGATAGAGAAGGTGGTGCGGAGGGGAGTGGAACTTTCATGATTTCTTACGCATTTGCGGATGCTTGGGTTATATCCGCAGGACATGTGATTTCCGGGTGATTGGCATTTATTCACCGTCAGGGATTTAACGCAATGGTCTATCCTCACTCTAGCTCTCCCCGGAGCGTCTCCACTTATTAAATCTCACTTCGCTGGAGATCCGTCAGAATTTTTCTTCCCCTTATCCAGATGAGCTATAGGTTCATACAACAGAAGCATCCTTGGATCGGCCCGCTACTGCCCTGAGGGTCGAAGTCTCCGTCTTATTACTGCTGGAACTACATGTAAGTTTGGATCCCGAGATTGCGGCCGATCAGACGACCCCCGTTCCTTCTTGTAAGTCAAGTTTATCATCATACTAAGATGCATTTACAGTAAGTATCACACTAAACTCAAATATATGAACATGAAGAAGCCTTCGGAGGAAGTAGTTGAGGAATTCCTCAGATTGGGGATTCCCAACTTGAGGAAGAGGGAAGGATCTTTCATATTTGATCGAAATACACGCCTCGAGGAATCAAAGCAGCCGGGAGATGTATCTCTTCCTAGATGAGGTTCAGGTAGTCCCTGGATGGGAGAAGTTCGTGAGGAGGCTCCTAGAGAGGAGAGCCTCTTACATATACATCACAGGTTCATCCTCTAGATTGCTCAGCTACGAACCGGCCTCTACCCTCAGAGGGAGGAGCTTCACCCAGAAGCTCTTTCCACTGTCCTTCAGGGAATTTCTCCAGTTCAAAGGGTTTCACATCCCAAAAGTATTAACGGAGGACGATAGGGGGATTATAAGGAGCTATTTGAAGGAGTACTTGTTATACGGGGGCTTCCCGGAGCTAGTGAGATATGATGAGATTATGAAGGTGAGAACCCTGCAGGAGTACCTAGATCTCGTTATCTACAGGGATCTAGTCGAGAGGTATGGAATAGAGAAGTTAGGCGCCTTGAGAGCGCTCATAAGGGTAACGGTCAGGAACTTCGCTAGGAAATCCTCGGTCAGGAGGCTTCATACGATGCTCCTGTTCATGGGCGCTAGAATAAGTGTTAACAAGGTTTACGAGTACTTCTCCTACCTCTAGGATGTCAGGTTCGTTCTGCCCATCAGGAAGCTGGAGACAAGTGATATAGAGCCCATGAGGACGATCCCCAAGCTTTACCTAATAGACAATGGGTTCCCGACGATATATGGCGTGAAGGATGAGGGATTCAGGATGGAGAATTTAGTGGCTGTGGAGCTCCTCAGGAGGAAACATTATTGGAAGCCCTTGATGGAGGTGAACTACTGGGAATCCAGAGGGAGAGAGGTGGACTTCGTTGTTAGAGAGGGAGGTAGGGTCAAGGAGCTGATACAGGTCACACCCTCCTTGGATCTTGATGTTAGGAGGAGGGAACTTTCTGCCCTCTCGGCGGCTTCTAAGGCTCTGAAATGTAGGAATTTGATTGCGATAACCAAGGAGGATGAGGGCACCGAGGAGTGGGATGGCAGGAGGATCAGACCGATTCCCCTGTGGAAGTGGCTCTTATCAAGTTCCGCTACATAAGAAGGTATTTCATGCTCATGGAGGTTTTCCATATGGTAGATCGTCGGGATCGTATGGTTCTCCTTGCTCTCAGCCAATCTGTTCCCTCAATGCCGTAGCTATCTGGGAGGTAACTTTATAACCAAGCGATTATTTGAGCCCCCAAGGTGAGTAGTGTGCGTTACCGGATATTCCTCATTTGAGTGAGAACGTTTCCAAGGTCGTTCTGGCATACTCCGGTGGGTTGGATACTACCGTCGCGATAAAGTGGTTCACTGAGCAAGGTGTGGATGTCGTTACATTCACCGCCGAAATAGGGCAGGGGATAAACCTGAAGGATGTTGAGAGAAGAGCCTACGAAGCCGGTTCCTCGAAGCACTATGGCCTGGATCTGAGGAACGAATTCGTTTCAAAGTACGTGATCCCTGCTATAAGAGCCAATGCGAATTATGAGGGGGAGTATCCCCTGTCAAGCGCTTTATCTAGACCTCTAATCTCGAGCAAGTTGGTTGAGATCGCCGAGAAGGAGAAGGCCGATGCTGTTGCACATGGATGCACCTCCAAGGGAAACGATCAGGTGAGGTTCGATATAACAGTGAGGGCTTTAAACCCGGATCTCAAGGTCATAGCCCCAACGAGGATATGGCGCTGGACGAGACAGCAGGAGGTGGAATATGCTAGGTCCAGAGGACTTAAAATACCTGAGAGCCATAGCAAGTACTCGATAGACCAGAACCTCTGGGGAAGGAGCATTGAAGGGGGATCCCTAGAGGATCCTTGGAACGAGCCACCCGAGGAGGTTTTTGAATGGACTGTCGATCCAACGAAGGCACCAGGGGAGCCCCAGTACATAACCTTGGGATTCGAGAAGGGAATACCTAAAACCCTGAATGGCGCCGAGTTAGACACGACCAGCATAATATCTCAGCTTAATTGGCTGGCTGGGAAACATGGTATCGGCAGGATAGATCACATGGAGAGCAGGATAATAGGTTTCAAGAGCAGGGAAGTTTACGAGGCTCCAGCTGCGACCGTTATACTGAAAGCCCATAGGGATCTGGAGAAGATGATACTCACTAGGAGGGAACTCCAGTTCAAGGAACTAGCCGACAGGGAGTGGACAAACTTGGTGTATGAAGGGCTTTGGGGAGATCCCCTTAGGCAGAGCTTGGAGGATATGATAGCTAGAATGAACCTCGTAGTGAGCGGAGAAGTGAGGATCAAGCTCTACAAGGGAAATGTCAGTGTTGTCGGGAGGAGATCTGATTATGCAGCCTACAGCTTGGACATAGCTGGCTACGATGAGGGATGGTATCCGTCCGATGAGGAGGCTAGGGGATTCATTCAGGCTTGGGGACTTCACACTCTGATGGCGAGGGCGGCGAGGAGGGGTGTACAGGAGACCTAGTTTAGGAGATCAGCCAGAATGGTTGACCCGCTTTACCTCCTCCCTGGATAAGGACAGACTGATTTTTAGGAGCGTTGTCCTCACTGCCTTAGCCCATTTTTATCACCTGTGGGAAAGGGGACTTATCCCTAAGGATTCCAAGGACGTAATAAGGTGGTTAATAAGGGCCCTCGATGAAGAGGAAGAGATATTGTCAGGCAGCTACGAGGATGTCCATGAGGCCTTGGAAGAATGGTTGCTCAGGAACGCAGGAAAGAATGCCGGTTGGCTTGCCTATGGAAAGAGCAGGAACGATCAGGTGGCTACTGCCCTTAGACTGACATTGAGGTGGAAGATAATTCATCTGCTTTGGGAGGTGAACAGATTAAGATCTTCCCTTTTGGAAGCTGCTGAGGACAACCTCGAGGTCAACATGCCATTATTTACCCACCTCCAGCCTGCCCAGCCGTCAACAGCTGCCCACTATCTCCTATACATAGAGGAGGAATGTTTCCGGCACTGGAGAGCGATCTGGTACATGCTGAGGGAGGTAGTGGATCTCTCCCCCTTGGGATCTGGCCCTATAGCTGGAAGCTCGCTTCCATTGGATAGGGGAAGGCTGGCAGATCTTCTAGGATTTGCTGGAGTTGAAGTGAATACCTTACTGGCTACCGGAAGCAGGTCCTTCCTAGTACTTTCCCTTGGTCCCATAGCATCCCTGATGGTTTCGATGGGCAGGGTGGCGGAGGATCTCATAGTATGGTCAAGCCCTCAGTTCAGTCTCGTCGAGATCCCCAGTGATCATGTATCGACAAGCAGCATAATGCCTCAAAAGAGAAATCCAGTAACTCTTGAGATAATTAGAGCTAAATCAGCCAAGCTAATAGGTTCTCTAACTTCTTTAATGGCCATTACTAAGGGGTTGCCCAGTGGCTATAACCTAGACCTGCAAGAAACCAATGAGCATATATTAGCTGTAGATGAGGCTTCTGAATCCATCAGGGTTATGGCTGACCTATTTAAGAGGATAAAATTCTCCGATCTCAGGATAAAATCCACCTTAGCTCAGGATCTAGCGGAGAAGTTGGTGAAGGAAAGGAAGGTGACCTATAGGGAGGCCCATTCCCTGATAGCCTCGGCTCTAAAGGACAATGGGTGGGATCTTGAAAAAGCGGCTGAATCACTAGGATTGGAGCTTCCTAGCTTCAGCGAGGTCCTCAAATCTAGGGGAAGAGGGGGACCAAATCCCGATATCCTGAGAAAGGAGATATCTTCTAGGAAAAAATTGCTTCAAGATGATATAGAGAAGTTAGCTGACTATGAAGGAGAAAAGAGGGAAGCTGAGGAGAATCTTCTTAGGCTAGCTAGGGAATCCCTGATGGAGTGATAAGATTTAAGTTAGTTGCAGGCAGGGTAAGGTCTTTTAACTCAGAAAGTGAGTCATCATTGGGAATGCAGGAACTAGAGAGAAGGAAGAGAAGGAAGATCAGGAAGGCTAGGTTAGCTTCCGGGGTTGCTGTAGTTTCCATAGTTGCTAGGCCCTATCCTTGCCCGCATGGCAGGTGCATATATTGCCCGGGTGGTACCGATACTCCGCAGAGCTATGTGGATAGGAGTCCCGTCGTGGTCAGGGGGAGGAGGCTTGGATACGATCCTTACCTACAAGTTAAGGAGAGGCTAAGTGACTTCATTAATGCTGGCTTCAAGCCGTCCAAGATAGAGCTAATCGTCATGGGAGGTACCTTCAATGCCCAGCCGTTCTCATATCAAGAGTGGTTCATTAAGAGGGCTTTCGATGCTATGAATTCCCTTTACTCACCATCTCCATCTAGAAGCCTCCTAGAGGCCCATGAGATCAATGAGAGATCAGATGTTAGGTGTGTGGCGCTAACCCTAGAGACGAGACCGGATTGGGCGAAAGAGGATCATGTGGATAAGATGCTTTATCTAGGTTTTACGAGAGTGGAGATAGGTGTTCAGTCGCCGTTCGATGATGTCTTGGAGAAGGTTAGAAGGGGACATACTGTAAGGGATTCGGTAGAAGCGACGAGAATCCTGAAGGATTCTGCCTATAAGGTAGGTTATCATCTAATGCCTGGCCTCCCTGGGAGTGATTTGGATAGGGATCTGGAGGCTCTAAAGTTAATCTTTGAGGATCCTAGCTTCAGGCCTGATATGCTGAAGATATACCCGACTCTGGTGATGGAGGGCACCCCTCTCTATACTATGTGGAAGAGAGGGGAGTATAGAGCCCTCACCGAGGAGGAAACCGTGGAGTTCCTCACGAAAGCCTTGAGAATAATCCCTGAATGGGTAAGGCTTCAACACATCCAGAGGGATATACCGGAGGAATATATAGTAGCTGGCCCAAAGAGGAGGAACCTTAGGCAAATTGTAGAGGACCTCCTTTGGAAGGAAGGGATCAAAATAAGGGAGATAAGATTTAGGGAGGCAGGAAGGGTGTCTCATAGAGGATTAAAACCGAATTACAATTCGGTTAGGTTGAAAATAGTAGAGTACGAGGCCAGTGGCGGAATGGAGTTCTTCCTCTCGATAGTGGATGATAACGATGTTCTTATGGGTCTCCTTCGACTGAGGGATCCTTCACCATTGGCCCATAGATGGGAAATTGATGGGAGAACTGCTCTCATAAGGGAAGTTCATGTGTATGGGCCTCAGCTTCCCATAGGAGAGGTACCGAGAGATGAAGCTCAGCATAGGGGCTATGGAAAGTGGTTAGTAAGGGAGGCCGAGAGGATAGCTAGGGAGGAACTCGATCACAAGAAAATACTTGTAATATCTGGAGTGGGCGCTAGGGAGTATTTCAGGAAGCTTGGTTATAAGAAGCTGAAGGGCTCCTTCTACATGATGAGGGAGCTTCGCTAGATAATA
>JAOZGJ010000032.1 GCA_027491785.1 Thermoproteota archaeon
CTACTCTTTTTTAGGTTTACCCCTCTTCTCTCTCTTTTCTTTTTCCTTTAATAGATCCTGATATAGATCCGTCTCCTTAAGAGCATTAAGAACTTCATCATCACTGGCTCCTTCGGATATCTCTAGCTTTATAGGGAGAGGTACCAGGTGTTTGACGTTTACCCTTCTCCTCCTCACTCCTGTAAGCTCCTTGGGTCCTGTGACCTCAACGAAATTATCATCTATTATATTCACGACAACGCATACTCTACCAGCTTCCCTACCGGCTATCTTTCTACAAACTCTTCCTACTTCTATTACAGGCATATTCGCACCCCTCTCGCGAGTGGGAAGGCGTCCATTAGGACGCCAGGAGGGATATACCCTCCTCTATAGCTCTGGAGATCATCAGTTCGCGGAGGCATCTAGAGCAAAGGTTACCTCCATAGGGCCTATTAGGTCTCCTTTGACTGTAGGTCATCTTCCTCATGATATGCTTTGATCCCGTAGGGGTTGCATTGAGAGGCGCCCCGCATCTGGAGCATCTAGCAACCGAGTGTTTCTTATGCCTATGATGGTAGGCTATCCTACCACCTGGGGTTCTGATAGCTATTCTAGGCTTCTTAAGTGAGCGGCTTCTTCCGCTTTTATTGATATCCCTTATCACAAGCTAGCACCTCCGCGGCCAGTCGTAACAGGAAGATGTGTATTTTTAACGTTTACTTTCCGATGTCAAATTAAAATAATTATTAATTTACCTTCTAATTTAGAAAAATATGGTAAATATCCTGTTTTAATTGAAAAAGAATCATTCTGTTAACGATGTTCCTGATATTTTCTGGAGGATTAGAGAGAAGAAGTACGACGCGATTATGTAATAACCTAGGTACCCAAGCGTCTGATCCGAGAGAGCACTATTACCATGAAAGTAACTCATTATGAATGGTATAGGAAAGGGCAGTACAACTACAGGTATCTCTGAGTAGAAGCTACCTAATGCCCAGAAGATGAGAAGGATTGGTATTGTTGTGTAAAGCATCGGCTTCATGTTCATTTTGGTCATCTCGGATCTAGCAGCATCGAATTGAGGTTTCATCCTATCCATCTTCCTCTTCAACTTCTTATTCTCCGGATCCTTCAGGAACTCCCTTTGGAGCTTCGTATATTCGTTCACTATCTTTTGAAGCTCTCTAAGCCTGGAGTAATCTATAGTCCTCTTATTCAGGAGTATTATAGCTAAGCTTATCACGAAGGCCAGCACCGTGAGGAATATTATAGAGCCGGGGGGGAAGAGAATCCATTCCAATCCTAGCAAATCATCACCCGATGAATCTCTTGAGTCTGGGATACATCTCTAATGCGCGTTCACGCATCAGCGTCTCGTAGAAGCCAGCAACTATTGTGACCGCAAGCAATATTCCACTCCCTGTTCCTAAAGCCCCTGAAAAGTCTGCTAATGCTGCTAGAAGTCCAACTATAAAACCTCCAAGATATGTGACTGCCTCTATATAGCTTTCTATCGTCTTGGCCACTATTCTAGTGGAGGATCTCCTACCAGGAACGACTATTCCCTGGCCGACGAGCTGTTCACTTACAGATCTTGGATCCATGCCTGACGTCATTACCCAGATCTTTGCGAACACTACACTCGCTCCAACCAAGGTCACTAAATATACTAACGCCCTCAGTGGATCTTGAACTAGGACGCTCGGTCCCCTCGGAGTCGTAAGATAATATGCCAGTCCGGATACCGGTACTACGCTCCCTGTTATGGGATCTGCCTCGAATTTACCCAATATGTCAACCAAGTATTTCACCCAACCCTGCGGGTTGGCGCCAAATCTGGCCCACATGATCTTAGCCATTATATTTACGTCACCTAGGAGGGCGGCAGCGAATATTATTGGAACGTTACTCACATAGAGAAGCCTTATGGGATATTTTGTTCTATATCCGCCATAGAGAGCGTGGGCTATTGGTATGTTCACCTTGATCTCATAGGCCCATACCACAGCTATGAATACGACAAATGTGGCTATAAGTCCAAGAAGGTCAGGAAGTGCCCCTCTATAAAGAGCACCCACTCCCTCGGTAAGTAAAGCTGGAATGACCCCAACATATCTCCCAGACTGCTTCTCTATCGCAGGAGATAATGTGCCCCATATAACCCTCTGAGCCACACCAGCCAATATGAATAGGCTTATTCCGCTACCTATTCCCCACTTACTTGTTAAGTCGTCGAGCATCATTAGTAAGAAGCTACCTAATGAAAGCTGAGCGATTGCCAGTAGTGCTTGGTTCGTCGTGAGGTTTCCAAATCTCCCACCGAGGGTATAGGCCGTTACCTCGAACAGTATGAAGAATATCGCAGCAACTCTCTCGGCTTCTTGGAAGAACTTCCTATCTTCTGGATCAGTCAAATCAAGCTGAACTATTTTGCTACCTACTAATAACTCCAAGACTATACCTGCTGTTACTATTGGTCCTATTCCAAGCTCAACGATGCTCCCTTGCGCACCAGCAAAGATTATTCTGAGCTGAGCTAGGAAATCCAGTCCTCCCCTAGGAACGCCATAGAGGGGAACTTCTGTCAGGAAGAAATATATTAGGAGAACTATACCAGTCCATACCATTTTTTCCTTGAGAGACGGTGTTTGTTTGGGCTTTTCCACCTCCGGGATAGCTCTATTAATCTTGGCAGTTATTTCCCTAATCCAGCTCATTTAACATCCCCTTCAGGAGATAATAATCACGGATCCGCCTACCTCCTCTAACTTCCTGGTGGCATTCCTGCTAGCTGCCTTCACCTTAACGATCATAGGCATCTTTACGCTGCCCCTTCCAAGTAGTTTGTCGTATCCAGCTCCACCCAGATCAACCTCTATCTTGTCATTTTCCTTTTTAGCATAACCGAGAGCCATCAGGTCAGGCATCACTTCCTCTAGTTCTCCTATATTTATTGCTTTCCTCTCTTTAATGACGGCTCTAGGTCTCTTAAATCCTCTCCTTCCTCTTCCAAAGTAATTAGGCTCGTGAGCGGTTATCCACGTCCATAGGTGCTTCTTAACCCCTGCTTTACCGAACCCTCCCTGCCTGCCGCTCCTTCTATGTTGTCTCTGTTGGCCATAACCGTGTAGCCTATACCCTCTAAGCTTCCTACTCTTCTTCCCTTTCCTAGGTATGGATCTCATCATATCATCCTCCTGAGGAGCCTATTTATCTCTGTTCCCCTATAACCCAATTCCCCACCATCGTTCCATGATCTCTTAGTTGATTTCTTGAAACCACCTTTAGGAGGAGTAAGCCTAAAATATGGCTTAATCCACTCTAATTTATGCAAATTCTCTTTTCCAGAGATAATGGCGTTAGCTAATTCGTTTATGCTGCTAAATTCTGTATTATCCTTAAGCCATTCATCAGAGAGCTTTCCACCTTTAGATAGCTCTGCTCTATTTCTTAGGAGGTTTTCCAAGGTTTCTCTATCGATCTCCCCATACGTAGTATAGTCCTTTACCTTGTATAACATCCCCCTATAGGACGGGGTTAGGGGTACTATGGTAGCCCAGAACTTCCTCTTAATATGGAGCATGTCGAGCGTATACCTAATATCGGGTTTTATATCAACCCTACCTCTAATTCTAATAACGGCCATTAGAGGGACCTCTTCCAATATCATCACCTCTAAATGGGCGCATCCGACATCGAGCGCGTCCACGCCTAACGAATGCGCACCTCTCTAATTTTGATTAGGAGAATAAAAATCCTTTGGATCAAAATCTCCAGTCTTGAGGAAGGGTCATTAAAAGTAGTTTCCAGAGGGCACTGTGTATTGCAAAAGCATAGTTCATCCTATTCTTCGTTTGACCCTTAGAGAATACCCTGACGTCCTGAAGGCCCCCGAGGCTTAGGATCACCTTAGCTGTCTCATTACCGACTATGCCTAGTTTCCTCGGAGCAGGCATTAAGGTAACCCTTACCGAGCCAGAAGTCCCTGAAACAGTTGCTGGTATAGAGTGAGGTCTACCGCACCCGCATTCCCAAGATCCGCACCCCTTCCTTACCTTGACTATGTTTATCTTCGCATTTCTAATGGCATCCTCTAGAGCCAGCCTGAATTCCTTTCCCTTGCCCTTTCCTACCCCTACGTAGTTCATCCCGTCTCCAACTGCAGCTACAATTCTCAGTTGTGTCATTTCTCCTGCGTCAGTCTGTCTTTGGACCCTCCTGACTTCTATTATTTCCTCCTTAAGTCCAGGAACTAATGTATCCACTATTTCAGGCTCCTGTATAGGTATACCTCTCCTGAGGATCTCATCTATGCTCTTGATTCTCCCTTCAGCTACTAGCCTACCCACTCCAGTCCTCGGAGTCCAAGATCTCTCAAGTTCAGCCCCAGAACTACCTTCCTCCGATGACATCTACATCAACCTCTCATGAGCAATAAACCTATTTAACTCTGCCTGTTAGTGCCGAGGGCCTGTTCTAATTGTGAGAGAACTTTCTCTAGAGATTCAGGTATGAGTTCTGGATCAGCTCCCTTGCTCAAGTACGAGGAGAACTGCTTCTTATAAAGCTCCTCATTCTCGCTCTTCAGGAAGGAGACCCAAGAGGCCACATGTTTACCTCTTATTCTCTCTTCGCTAGGTAAGATATCGGGAGAGTATGGTACGTGAAGCCCAGCATCCAGTACACCTTTAAGGGCCGCATATATTCTGGATCCCTTTGTAGATGGAAATCTACCGATGTCAAGTACTGCTTCCTCTACTCCCTTACTCTTAGCCCTAATTCCAGCCAGATATCCCGTTAGGTAGGCTGCTGGTAGATTTTTACCATTATATACCCATCCAAACTTACTCAATTCCTTTGAGAATGCTTGAGCTATCACCTCATCGCCATCTGGCCTAAATCTCACGAATTGGACTATTATATACCTATTTGTCCTCCTTATAACAACTCTCGGCTTCCCGCTCTTAAGAAGAGCTAACCTCTTCTTATAATCTGTTTTTCCCTCTCTTCTTCTCCTAAATTTCACCTTATACCTTCCAGATCTAGCCACTCCTCTGCACCTCTCTCATCACATACGACCTCAGATGTGCCACACTTTCGAACCTAGACAGTCTTCTGTAGAGGTATCTATACATATTAATGTCTATCATTCCCTTCTCTTTCATGATTCTAAGCTCTCTCCTGAGAGCTCTAACTTTGTTAATCCATCTACTCTTTCTGGAGAGCCTTGAATACTTCCCTCCCTTTCTTCTCCCAGGACCTTTCCTCCTAGGTCTCTCTCTAGATCTAGCTCTGCTAGTACCTCTTTTCGGTAATATCCTGATCGCCTTGGACCTTATTAGCCTCTTAATATCGCTCCTAGTTATTGCTTCTGATATCATATCCGCTTTCTCAGGATCGAGTTTAACTCTATCCAGCCCCACACCTGCTACTTTAGCAGCTAATTTCTTCTGGTAATCTAGCTTCATTCTTCAATCACCCTCCTATTAGCTATTACTAGACCAAGCTTCTCAGCTTCCTTTTGAATTTCTGAAGCCTTCTTATTCCCAACACTCCCCGCTATATATACGATGACATTTTTATCCCTAGCTACATCCCTTAATTCCTTCAAATTATGGACTATCACAGGCCTTCTACCGGAGGGGTGAAGGCCTCTTATTATATCAGGGTTTTTATATCCTATCACGGGATTTTTTGGTCTGCTCTTCAGCTTAAGTCTCTGCTTATTATCTATCCCACGGGGTCTCCTCCAACTCTTGACAGCCCCTTTCCTCCAATATCTAGCTAAATTTATGAATCTTGGTTTTTTCTTCTTCATCTTTTTCAAAATGGCAGCATTTTTCTTAACATCATTAATGATATATGTCATATTACTTCACCACATAGATGCCATCCATAAATACCCTTGGATCTTTACCCTTTATCTTAGTTGCCTGCCTTATATTAGCAGCTGTCTGACCTACGTCCTCCTTTGAGATCCCCTCTATATATAATCTATCTCCTTCTACCCTTACCTTCGTCTCTCCAACTATCCTAGCATATCTTGGAGCTTTCTCGCCTAGAAAATTAGATATCTTGACTAACCTATTCTTATCGTCTACCTCCACTCTCATAGGAAAGTGAGCGTATACTATGACCATCTCTTTAGAAAATCCCTCAGTAACGCCCTTCATCATGTTCCTTATATGAGAGGATATTGTACCGAGATATGCACGATGGAATTTCCTCTTACCGTAGACTCTCACTTTTATCTTATCGCCTTCTTTTGATATTTCAACCAGATCCCTATGGAATTCCTTCCCAAGGATCCCTTTAGGGCCCTTGACTTTTATCTTAGATCCCTTTATTTCTACCTCTACTCCTTCCAATACGGGAATTTCGGATTCCTGTGCTTGGGTTACGACTCTAGGATACCTAACCATAATGCTCACCTTCCTCATCCTCAGTAACAGTAAGCTAGAAGAACTCCTCCCAGACCTCTCCTTTTAGCTTCTCTATGGCTCATAATCCCATAGTTGGTGGAGACTACTAGTACACCAACGTTTTCAGCGGGTAGATACATCTTCTCCCAGTACAAGAACTCATCCTTCTTAACGGAGAACCTAGGCTTTACTACTCCCGCCTTATTTATTCTACCGCTAAGTACTACCCTATATTTTCCTGCCCTACCATCATCTATGTATTCAAACTCTTTTATGTATCCCTCCTCCTCAAGGATCTTGAGCACCTTACCCACAAGCTTTGAAGCTACGTTGATCACAGTCTCTCTCTTACCAACCCTAGAAGCGTTGGTTAAAGTGCTCATGGCATCAGCTAAGACATCCAGTCTGGCCATGAGATCACCTCACTCGTATTTCTTCCATCCCATCAATGGGGCCACTTCTAAGAAGCACTGTCTACAGAGGTAAAGTCCGTATTTCCGGATTATGCCCCTTCCAGTCCTGCCGCATCTTCTGCATACATAGGTGCCCTTTCCCTTTGTTCTAACTTTCCTCCTAGGCTTCACCATTTTTCCCACCTTACTCGCTATCTGTTACTATATTCAGCCTTAAGTACTTTTCCGCGAACACCTTAGATTCCTCTCTAGTAAGCCTATGCTTCCTAGGTATCCTACTTCTCTTGACTCTTCTCTTAGCGACTCTATAGCCTGCTCTTCCCATGGTTACTATCACGTCCATCCCGAATATTCCTATATCCGCTTTATATCTAACTCCTGGTATCTCTATATGTTCTTTTATGCCAAAGGCGAAATTCCCGAACTCATCAAAGGCACTGGCCTTCACCCTCCGATCTACGGCATCAGCCACTCTATCAAGTAGTTCCACAGCTTTTTTACCCCTGACAGTCACGGTCACTGCTATAGGTTCTCTCTTCCTTATACCAAATTCCCTTATAGTTCTTTTAGCTCTTCTTTGCACCGGTTTCTGGCCTGTAAGCTCTTCTAACACTTTTCCAGCTCTAAGCAGAACTTCTCCACTCCTTCCAACTGATATATTAAGCGTGACAGACATGACCTTAGGCATGAGCATCGGGTTGCTCTTCCATCTACTTTCTATTGTCTCGGCTAGTTCGCTGGCCATGAGATCACCTCACCTTTATAACAGGCTCCTCCCTACCAACCACCAATATATTCTTGGATATCCCCCTATATCTCAGATTGGGATCCTCCAAGTCCTGCAGCTCTATAAATTCAGCCATTTCTTTAATTATTCCTATGTGCCCAGCCATCCTACCTCTAATCATCGATCCGACGACGCCTATCTCCAGAGGAAGGACTGATTTAATTTCCTGAGAAGGTATCCCTATCAGGAGAGAGTGGCCTACCTTCACAGACCTAGCTATGTCAGAATCAGGATCTATTATGAAGTTTCTGGCATCATGCGTGGTAATTTGAACTTTTCCTCCCCTTATTGTTCTTTTACCTAGAACCTTAACTACCTTCAGGCTGGCTTCACTCTCAGGAATCTCTATTGGCCTGATAAATTTGTGGGGATCTGGTATCATCCTGTAATGCTTCTCCAAGTCTGGTATGGAAATTACGTCCATTAGCCCAACTTGATACTTGGGATCGTATCTCGGTTTGCCATCAACCCTTACCTTCTTCATGTAAACTATCCTTTTAGCTTCTTTAGCATTAGTTGCGAGCTTCAGAACATCTCTAATTAATACAAGCAGGGGAAGGCCTTGATCTGAAGGATGAGGTCCGGGATTCGGTTTAACAACCCAAGTTTTCTCTCTCTTAGCTATGGGCCAGTATCCAGGAGCTGCAAGTCTCTTTAGATGCTTACTTCCTCCCATCTTTCCCATTTTCATTCCTCCTCTTCATCCTCAATAACCTCTTCCTCATCGCTTCCTTCTTCACTCTCCTCTACTTCTTCTGAAGTTTCTCCCGTGGCCTCCTCAGCTTCTTCCTCAATCTCCTCTATCTCTACTCCTCTCCTCTCTAGAATACCCTTTCTAGCACTATCACTCAAATTAGGCTTTACTATCATGACCTTCGATGGGTGTATCAATATCGGTATTTCAGTCCCATCCGTCTTCTTTCTAGTTAGTCCCTTTATGGCGACCCTATATTTCTTCCTAAACACGTTTAGAACCTCTCCCTCCGTTCCCCTGTAATCTCCTCTAACAACTCTTACCTTATCTCCCTTCCTAATAGGAAGAGATCTTATCCCATATTTTCCCCTAAGCTCTGATGAGAGAGGTGCTGACATTATTTTCCCTCTATGGTGGTAAGGTGCATTATAGAAGTACTTCCTCTGCTTACCAGGCTTGTAAGATATCGTCCTCATTCATAACACCTCCATACTTTGCTCATTTCATTTACACTATCTGAGCCGAGACGGCACTTAGAGTGGGCCATCTCTCAATTGCCTCCTTGGCTATAGGACCACGGAACTCCGATCCCTTTGGTGTACCATCATCATTCACAAGCACCGCAGCGTTGTCCTCAAAGACAACCCACTGGCCGTTCTTCCTTCTATAGGGCTTTCTTTGCCTTACAATTATGGCTTTTGCTGGTTTATGCATTAAATCGTACTTCCCTCTCTTGACAACAACCGAAACCATATCTCCAACGCTAGCAGATGGAATTCTACCTTTTCGTCCCTTATATCCTTGAACTCCGATTATCATGAGTACCTTAGCTCCAGTATTATCTGCGCATTTAAGTTTAGCCATTACTGGTAATCCTCTGGAGATTTTCGGCTTTACACCCTTTACCTTCTTTCTCCTCGCTACCCTTGACATAGACCATCCTCAACACCAAGGGTAATGACCGATATAAAAAAGGTATTGGGATACGCCCAACAAGACCATGCATTTAAATCGATGTCTGAGCTGATTATTTCGGGAGGACATCTAGCTTTAAGGAAGTCATATACATTAACATTTCTTCACCTACCATTACTAAGTTTACCAATTAGAGTATCCACTTTACGTAGGAAACGAGCTGTCTTTACTGCGTTCTGACTTACCTGAAATAACTTACCCTTATAGATAACCATATGCCTTACTTCCACACCTTTCCCAGTTATCCTAAGGGCTTCTTCTACAGCATGGTGGAGGTGCAAGCAATGGGGACTTCCGTCTACCGTAGCAACTTGAATCTCTCTTAAATCCACCCTAGAAAGTATTGAGGCTATTTTCAGAGCTATAATGTTTATATGATCACGCTCAGGACACGAAGAAAAGCAAATTGAATTATCACACAATCTATTAGTTATTTCTGGCCATTCTACCGGAATGCATTCTCCTATTATCTTAAGCACTCCCTCTTTTCTCAATAAATGGGATCCAGCATTTGTTGACAGGAGATCTAAGATCAGAGATTACCACCCATCAGATAACACTGAAGCTTATTAAGAATCTTGAGTGAGATCATACGACAAGGTGGCCTAGTTGAGCATAGTACTGATGAGATTCTTGGAGGTTATGCTTAGCGGAATAGGGGTAGGACTAGTATCAGCAATAGCTGGGATAGGAGGAGGTACTTTGATGGTTCCCCTAATGGTACTCGTTCTAGGAATCGATGTCAAGGTGGCCATCGCTTCAAGCCTCCTCACTATAATAGTCACATCAGCCTCAAGCTCCTCAGTTTACATGAAGGAGGGGCTGGTCAATCTCAAGGTGGCCCTGACCCTAGAACCAACCACGGCTCTCGGAGCAATATCCGGAGCGATTTTAACTATAGGACTGCCTTCCAGCATAGTGAAGAGGGTATTTGGGGCTGGTCTAGTTGCAATATCAACTATAATGCTGCTAAGAACATTTACGAAGCCCAAGGAAAGTGGTGAGGTAAAACATTGGTTCTGGGGGATATTTTCATCATTCTTCGCTGGAGTGAGTTCAGGAATGTTTGGTATAGGTGGAGGGGTCCTTAAGGTACCTATAATGAACTTAATAATGGATTTACCAATAAAGGAAGCTGTAGCTACTAGTTCATTCATGGTGGGTTTGACAGCTGCATCAGGTAGCATTGTCTACTCCCTTAAAAGGCTAGTAGATCCAGTCTTAGTTCTAGGGTTTGCCTCTGGCATAATACCTGGTGCCACATTAGGAGCTAAATCCCTCAAAGGAATAAAATCGAAGTATATCAAGCTAGTCTTCTCCCTGATCTTGATGTATGCTGGAATAAAGTTATTTCTCTGAGCTAGGCCGGGAGATGAATATGCCAGTTGATGATAAACTTCCAAACCTCCTCAGGTTTGGTGTAATAATAGGCTTATCTTTCCTAGCTATTGGATTAGTTCTCAGCTCAATCGGAGTTAATTCAGGATATTACTTCGAATATGCAGGATTCATGATAATAATAGGAACACCCATATCTTTTCTAGCCCTCCTTTCTATTAGAGAATTCATGGGAGGGGATAGGCAAATAGGTTTTCTCGCCTTAGCTATGTTGCTGATCATGGTCCTCTCGGTTGCTGTATCGCTTAGGTGACTGGTTTGGCCTCGGGCCATAAGATCAGGCGTAAAATCGGGCGCAGATTGCTCGGTCTCTCAGTAAATTCTTTCTTCCAAGGTACGGCCATGAGCTTCACCTTTTTCCTTCTTCAGGTATATGGGGTGGAAGTACTTGGCCTCTCGGCTATGGAGATAGCAATTAATATATCATTAGGAGGACTCTCCACCGCGGTTACGCAGCCATTATGGGGATGGATCGTAGATAAGACAGAGAAGAGAAGGCTCCTCATGTTAACTGGCTTCCTAGTATCTGGTATATTTATTTATGAAGTCTTCAACTCTAGGTCAGCCTTGGAATTTTACTTCGCTAATTCCATGCTTAACGCCTTCATGGGACTATCTAACTCTTCATGGCTTGCTGTTTTAGGAGATTTAACGCAGATAAGGGAAAGAGGGAGAGTATCTGGGATTACCGTTACATTGTCAACCGTTGGAAGCGCTATTTTTTCTCCAATTGCTGGCTTATTCATGGATATATACGGCTATCACCTGGCCAGCTTGGTTGGAGTATCCCAGTTCGTGCTCGCAGCTTTGACTGCATACCTCATCCCGAAACCTAGAATATGTATTAAGGAGGAAAGGAGAGAGCCAGAGGATTATGTAAAGGGAAGCTATAAGCCTTTCTTGATAGCAAGCGTCTTATGGTCTCTTATATGGACCTTAGCATGGCCATTATTTTCAGTAGCCCAGATAAACGTGTATGAACTATCTAAGGCGGAAATAGGGCTTATGGGTACAGTGGCGAATGGGACAAGGCTTATACTTCAACCCATATGGGGATACGCGGCTGATAAGATAGGAAGGAAACCTCTTCTCTTGCTTTCACCTGCCTTCGCATCAGCTATTCCCTTTGCGTATGCCATCGGGAGGAACTTCTCGCACCTGCTGATAGGAACCGCTGTTGGCATGATAGGTTTCTCCATGTACTATACGGCCTCACCGGCCTATTTACTGGATGCGTCTTTACCATCAAAGAGGGGAGCGGCTGTCTCCACATTCAGTGCACTGACTTCCCTTACCACATCTATTGCCCCTCTCATAGGAGGGTTCCTCGGCGATGTCTTTGGAATTAGAGAAGCCATGTTATTGTTGGGATTTACTCGACTTCTTTCAAGCCTTTTCTTCGTAAGGATACCTGAGACCCTCAGGAGAGAAGGCTCGAGACTATAGAGTAGGCTTCCTCTTTCACTGCATCTATGCCCTTATTTGCATCAATCGCTAGAAGTAATCCTTTTCTTTTATAGTAATCTACCAGAGGCATTGTCTCTTCATTAAACACATTAAGTCTCCTTAGTATTTTATCGTAGCAATCATCTTTTCTCTGGTAAAGATTACCTCCACATTCACATCTCCTGATATCTGGCGGTGGATCGTAGAATATATTGTACGTCCGACCGCAGGACTCGCATACTAAGCGACCCATTATCCTCCTAAGCACTGTCAGCTCATCCACATCAAAGTAAATAACTGCGGACAGTTCTATTTTATTAGACCTCAGAAACTTATCAAGCCATTCAGCCTGTTTAAGATTTCTAGGAAATCCATCTAGGATAAATCCCTTATCAACGACCTCCATTATCCTTTTTCGGAGGACTTGATACACTATTTCATCGGGGACAAGTTTTCCTTCCTCCATATAACTCCTTATGGTCTCACCTAAATTGCTACCTGCATTGGCTTCCTCTTTTAATAGGCTGCTCATCACGAGCCTAGGTATATTGAACCTCTCAGATAGGAATATGCCTTGAGTCCCCTTACCAGCTCCCGGCCTACCTAAAAGCACTAATCTGAGCATAAAGTACCCGCTAAGTCCTATCTCGCGATAAATATAATCTGTGCGCCGGTACGAATTAAAGCATATAAGGATGCCGAAGCTCTATTGCATATGAATGACAAGGAGATGTTTCAGTTTCTAATGGATTTGGTGAGGCTTGATACTAATTCTGTAGAGAGGAAAAACTATTGGAAAGCAGCTCAGATGATAGAGGATAAAGCTAAGGAGATAGGTCTCAAGACCTATATCCATGTTCATAAGGATGAGAAAGGAGAAGTTCCCAACGTCATAGCTTGGAAGGATATAGGTGCCGAGAGGAATTTGGTTCTCTTATCCCACTATGATGTGGTACCGGCCAGAGGACCATGGAAGCTGGAAGGTAGGGAATTCAGTCCATTCGAGCCTCTACGTCTGAATGGAAGGATTTATGGAAGAGGAGCCGCTGATGATAAATCCGCTATAGCGCTCAGCTTGTCCGCTGCCGAGAGAGTCCTAGATCTTGATAAGGGGAGATACAACCCTGTTGTTGTAGTAGTGGGAGACGAAGAGGCCGGGGGGACTGGTATATCAGCAGTCGCTAGGAGCGGGTTTGAAGAAGCAGGAATAAGCCCAGATAGAGTTATCGTAGTGGATGCTGCACCGGATTTCGTCGGTATAGGGGCGAGCGGTGTTGTGCATGGGACCTTAATTGTTAGGGGAAGAGGAGGTCATGCAGGAAGACCTTTCATGGCCATCAATCCAATTCATATAGCTATAGAGCTAGCTAGTAACCTATTAATAGGGTTTGCCCAGCAGCACTCATCCAGAATCTCTATTATACCTGCTCCACCAGGATCTCCTGTATCCAAGCTCTGGGGAAGGTTTAGCTTTACCATAATGAGGGCAGGCGATAAAAATAACGTGATACCGAATGAAGCTGAACTTGGATTCGATATGAGGATTATTCCGGATGATGATAAGGCAGACGCTGTTGAGAGGTTCAAGGCTGCTGTACAAACAGCAGCGCTCAAGATAGGAGCCGAAGTTGATATTAGGATAGAGGAAACACTTAACCCGGGATGGATGATGGATCCAAGTCACGAATTTGTTAATGAGGTCCTCGAGAGCTACGAGAAGTACTTCGGTGGGAGGAGGTTAGCAGGATCCTTAGGTGGAAATGATGGGTTTGTATTCGCTAGGAGAGGAATTCCGACAGTTTCTGTGGGAACTATAGAAAACGAAAGTAATGCTCATGGTGATCTAGAAAACGTCAAAGAAGAAGTGGTAATTAGGGTGAGGGATCTACTGGTGGATCTCATGTCAGAGTAAGGATTTACTTCTCTTGCCCTATTCCATCGTTATCCTATCTTGTCCTATTTTATTATGAATCTGGGAGGCTCTATCCACTCGCTTCCACATTTAGGGCATTTACTTGGTTTCCTAGGCTTTTTGAGGTTTGAGAAGATGTAACCACATCTCCTGCATCTGGGTGGCTCCATCAATAATACTTTCCCGTATTTCCCCCTTACTGTCTTAGCTATATGCTCTAAATGCCTATATATATCATTAGTCGTTCTAGGGTCTAATCCGAGGTCTCTAGCTATATCATCAACGGAGAGGGGTTCCTCCGTATCCAGCAAGAGTTCCATTATCCTCTCCCTTAAGCTCATCTGGAGGACATTTCCCTATGAATATTTAAAGTCAGAAGGGTGAATACCCTGTGAAGGCGAAGGAGAGGAAGAGGTTAATTAGGGAGAAGGTATGGGACTTACTAGAGAGGGAGGGAGTGGCGCTCTTTCCAAAGCCAACAAAAGGAAGGATTCCGAATTTCAGGGGAGCAGAAAGAGCAGCGATTAACTTAACGCTTCAAAGCGAGTGGAGGAAGTCTGATGTAATCTTCGTCAATCCGGATTCTCCTCAGAGATACGTGAGGATGCTAGGACTAATGCAAGGTAAGCTGATAATCATGGCAACTCCTAGGCTTAGAGAAGGATTCATTATATTGAATCCAAGGAAAATCCTTCCTGCTAATTATGAAAAGGCATCTACAATAAGGGGAGCTTTCAAGTATGGAAAGAAGGTAGGGCTAGAGCTACCTAAAATAGATCTAAAGGTGACTGGATCTGTTGCAGTTGATCTTAACGGTAATAGACTTGGAAAGGGACATGGGTATTCAGATCTGGAGTATGGCATTTTAGGTGAGGTAGGAGCAATAGATAGTAAAACCCCTGTAGCTACTACAGTACACGACCTTCAGGTGGTTGATGAGGTACCGAGGGAAGAGCATGATATGCCAGTCTATTTAATAGCCACACCTACGAAGGTTATCAGAACGGGGGCATTAGGTAACCCAAAGATTATATGGAATAGGCTGAGTGAGGAGATCCTCGCTGAGATCCCGCTACTTAGGAGCCTCATGAGGGCTTAATGATGGTCTTTGTTATGGGAAGAAGTCCTTCATATGGACTCTTTAGAACCATTAAGGTATGGGTCTTCTCCACATCAGGATGCTGAGCTAGCTCTGTTATGAGAAAAGTTGTCAGCTCATCCATATTTCTTGCTCTGACCTTAAGGAGAATGTCGTAGTCTCCAGTTATTATATGGGCCTCTTCAATCCAAGGTAAATCAGATCTTCTCTCGGATTCCTCCGTGATCCTTTCAATGAATGCTTCCTGATTAGATTTGCCTTGAACAGGTCTGCCTCTCCTTATCTGAACTAAAACGAATGCTGTTAAGCTATAGCCCAATTTCTTGAAGTTTAATATGGCTGTAAAACCCCTAATATATCCTGAATCTACTAGTTTTCTGAATCTAGAGGTCAGAGTTGTCCTCGGAGCTTTAACCTTCTTAGCTAACTCGGTAAGGGTTATCCTCCCATTCTTAATTACCTCATCAAGTATGCGGGCATCCAGTTCATCCATCGGGTTTAGTGAGTAGCTGGGAAATTAAAAATGGTTGCTCAAGCAAAGCCCAATAACATCCCAGTCCAGTAGACTAGCGCGGCCAAGACGAAGGCTATCACCAACTCCATTATTATCGTTAAGGCTACGTACTTACCGACCCTAAGCTCGGTTATGAGAGCTGCTACCGTAGCCATGCAGGGAACGTAGTAGCTCATAGCCAAAGCCATTGATACTCCCTTTAGGGGAGTTAATCCTATGGCTTGTAGGGCCCTTACAGGATCTGATATCCCTGTAACACTTGAGAATGTTATCAAAAGGCCCTCTTTAGCTATAAACCCGACTTCAAAGGCTAGGGCATATCTCCAATCGGGCAATCCTATGAGAGACGTGAAAGGAACCAGTGCATTGCCTATGGAGGCTGCGAAGCTATTTGATATACTACCAGCTAGGTAACCTGATGGCCCAAAATTAAGTAAAAACCATGTCGCTATTCCCAATCCAAGTATTAGAAGACCTGCTTTTCTCAGGAAATGTTCCGTGTTACTCCTAGCATACCACCAGACCACCCTGAGACTTGGTCTATGATAGGGAGGGAGCTCCATGAGGAGGTCTGGTGCATACTCCACCTTGAAAACTAGTTTGTTGAGGAGCTTTGATGTAAATAAGTATAGGATGAAGCTTAGCACGTATATGAAGACCGTAAGGGCGGATTGAGAGAGTGGATCTGAAAAGACTGCCGATGCTATGGTGAGGAGGACTAATAATCTAGCCTGACATGGAATGAGGGGAGAGGTCATAGCTGTTACCATTCTCTCTCTATCGTCATCCATCGCTCTTGTTGACATTACAGCAGCTACGCTGCATCCCATGCCTAGGGCTGCTGGAAAGAAGGCCTTTCCACTTAAACCAAACTTCCTAAATAGACTATCAAGCGAGACTGCGGCTCGGGGGAAGAGACCACTATCCTGCATGGCTCCTAGGAATATATAAGCTAGCAGTAAGAGGGGAACAAAGGAGATCAGTGTCCCCAAACTACCAACTATACCATCTGCTAACAGGCCTGTAATCCAGTCCCTGTACCCCAGTGAGGTCATATATGCCTTGATCCACGATGAAATTAGATCAAAAATTGACCCTAGGATTCCAGAAAGGCTAAACTCCTCCACAAGATTGGCTAATTTCTCATATCCAGCATATTCCAGTAGTAGATTAAGGGGGAATCCTGTATTTACAGCAAATATGAGGAAGAATGTAAAGAGGATCAGAAATGCGGATGTTAAGGGACCTAACACTGGGTGAAGCATCAACTTATCAAGCCTTTCAGAGAAGGAAGGAGCGGCTAGCTTCACCTCAAGTATCGAGGATCTGACTAAATCGTCTATCGTGCGATATCTAGAGCTTATTGCCAGTCTACCTAGATCTTCCCCCAGATCTAAACGCGCCTCCTCCTTTATCGCCTTAATTTTAGGTATAAGTTCCGGCTTTTCTTCCTCTAATTCCTTCAATATCGCTTCATCGCCCTCAAGTAGCCTAATAGCTACCCATCTCCTTGGATAATGGCTTAGTACATTCTCTCTCTTTAAGATCTTCTCAATCTGGTATATGTAGGGCTCGAGACCATTATAATCAACTTTAAGTGGCTCCTTCTTCGTAACTCTCCCTTGAGCAACGTCCAGTATTCTATCGAGAAGGACCCCTATACCTATGCCCCTCAAAGCCGAGACGGGAACTACTGGGACACCAAGCCTTGCCTCCATTCCGTCGATATCTATATGAATGCCCCTCTTATCAGCGGCGTCTATCATGTTTAGGGCTATTACTACCCTGGTATAAAGCTCTAGGGCCATAATAGCGAAATATAGCGATTTCTTCAAGGATGTGGCATCTACTACAACGACTAAAACATCAGGTCTTTCCCTGACTATGAAATCCCTCGCGACCCTCTCTCCAATGTCTTGGGCAGACAGGCTATAGGTTCCAGGTAGGTCAACTATCTCTATCTCGATACCATGGTGCACCGTTCTACCCTCAGTTCTCTGCAGTGTGACTCCAGGCCAATTAGCAACGTGAACATCTCCTCCAGTTATTCTGTTAAAGAGGGTGCTCTTCCCAACATTTGGAGTTCCAGCGAGAGCCACGAGGATTTTAGCCATCATATCACCTCTACCCATATGCGAGAGGCGACATTCCTTCCTAAAGCAAGTGTAACTCCCCTAACACGAATTATCACTGGTCCAGCTGAATTAGATAGAATATCTACAGTTTCACCGGGGAGGAGGCCCATTTCCATGAGTCTCCTTGCTTTTCCTCTTCCGACATTTAAGGTAACTATCCTTCCTCTCTGACCAGGCCTCATTATGCTCAATGGGATTAAATTGCGGTCCATGCTCTCTTTCTCCATATTAGGTTATACTAATTTTAGAGTAACGTCAAGAATTAAAACTTCGCGCTCTTCTTCTACTATATAAAGGAAGTCCTTTCCTTCTGACCTTAGAGAGCCTTTCTTCTATAGTATCCTTGGTTACCAGCTCATAAACATCAGCTACCTTTCCAGGACTTCCTCTTATTATCCTACCGACCCTCTGAGCCATCTGCCTTCTGGATCCAGAGCCACTCACTATTATAGCTACATCAGCGTCGGGTACATCTATACCCTCATCTAGAACCCTAGTCGTTACGATCACATCAATACCTCCCTTTCTAAATTCATCAAATATCTTGGACCTACCGGTAGTTTTTCCTATGAGCAACTCAACCTTATAACCCTCATCTCTAGCTTTCCTATATATTCTCTCTGCTTGATCGATGTATTCAGTAAATATCAGTATCTTCCTTCCTTTCAGGCTGCGAAGTAGCTCCATTACCTTATCTATCTTAGCTTTAGCCTTAAGGGCATACTTCTTCTCTATCAGCTTTTTCTCATCATCGTTCCTTGCTAGCATCATCTCCCTAGCCATGAGCTTTCTTTCTTTTTCTGACAGTTCTACGTAGATAACGTGATGCCTGAGAGGTGATAAAAATCCCATTTTAAGCAGCCTCTCATAATCAACCTCATAGACCACATCTCCAGATGTTAGAAAAATCAAATGATTGTTTCCATCGGTCCTTTCTGGTGTGGCTGATAGGCCAAGCCTGTACTTAGATTTGGACTTAAATGCCACTTCCTTGAAAGTTGAAGCCGGTACGTGATGAACTTCATCGAATATTATGAGGGAGAAGCGGTCGTAGAGATCGTTTATGTGCTTGGCTATTGAATTGTATATCCCTACTGTTATGGCTTTTATCTCCTTCCTCTTGCCTGTAAATATGCCAGGAGAGTAAGAAAGCTTTTCTTTTACTAGCTCAGACCACTGCTTGGCTAGCTCTTCTGTTACTACACATATAAGGGTGCTTTTGGATGTCCTGAAAATCGCCTCCAAGCCTACGTAAGTTTTTCCCGCGCCTGTCGGCATGACTACCGTACCGAACTTTCCGTTATTCTCCCAGCTATCGACGGCATCCTTCTGAAAGCTATATAGAGAGAAATCCTTTACAAGGATCACATCTTCTTCTGGCCAATTCACATGGTCTCTCAGCTCATATCCGTGCTTATTAGCTATATTTCTAATTTTATGGAAGAGGAAGAAGGGAGCTTCAAATATGGAGTTATTTCTCTTCCTCAGTATTCTTATCTCTTTAACTTGAACATCCTTTAAGGTTTTTATGTAATATTTTACCTTCGAAATGCGCTCTAAATCGTTTAAAACGGGTTCATCTGGGTAGGATAGCTGCACGAGCATATTCCTCATGTTATCCTTCAAGGATATCTCCCTCTTCAAGGAGAACAAATTCTCAATTTTCTTCAAATGTTCTTCCAGATAATACCCATTGACAGAGCTCATTATCTTTTCATATGCTTTAATGGGCCCCTCCCCAGAAACCATTCTCGAAATTCGAGCTAGATCTATTATAGCCAGTCCTCCATCTATTTTAAACGGAGCCCTGACTTCCTTGCAAGGTAGGAAAGCGAATTGACCTTTTTCCATCCTTTCTGAGAGTAGCTCCTTGATCCTTTCCTTGTATTTCTCCATTTCGGACTTGATTACATCTTCGGGGACGCCAAATTCCTTGAGCACACTTGGATCTCCACAGATAGCCTTTCTAGGATCGAAGATCCAGGTCTTCGTTTTAGGCTCAAATCTGCATACCGATTTCACTCTCTCCTTCAAAGCGTGAAATTCCTCATCAGGAACTGACCTTTCGTATACCTTTCCAGCTATTTTGATTCTCAAGGTTCTCTACTCCAAAATTCTAGTTACCCTGCCGAGGCCCTTCGTCTTCCCTTCCCTGAAGACGAAGGTATCTCCTACTCTAATATACTCCGGCCTCCTTATGAACCTGAAAGTTACCTCTGCCTTGTCTCCGGTTCTCAGGAAGGGTTTAGGTGATTGAATCAGCTTAACCGGCTGTCTTACAGTTCTGAGCTGTATCACAGGCTCATATCCGACCTTTATCGTTGTAGGATGGTGCAGTACCCTTATATTCGCCTTGAATATTCTCACGGCCCTAGGCTTTGAATCGATGTCAAGAAGAACCATTCCCTTTCTTATCTCATCGTACTCCACATTAGTTATTGCAAAAGTTGCAAATTGCCCTGCCGCCGCCCTTCCGACGGATATCCTACTGACATGAATCGATTTTACCCTGACAGTTCTGAAGCTACCGTCATCGAAAGGGCCAAGCAGTGCTCTTTGACCCACGGAGAGGGATCCGGATTCGATTAACCCGGAGACCACTACCCCTACTCCAGAGACATTGAACTTATCATCTATATATGTGAGGAATTTCCCCTTCTCCTTATCAGACCAATTTAACCTCGGAGGAAGTAGATTCAGGAATCTTTTCAGCAGATCCAATCCATCGCCGGTGACATTGGATACAATGAATATGGGGGCTATCCTCCCATGGGGCATGTTCCTAGCTGCTATGGCACAATCATTCCCTTCTTTCACAGGAAGGGGTATCTTATTCACACCTGGTAGCTTGAGAATTTCCATCACCTTCCTTATGTTGGAGTAGAGCACCTCTCTAGGAGTCATATCTGCCTTCGTTACTATAATAAATGCCGGGATTCCTAAAGCCACAGATATGCCTAAGTGCTCCCTGAAGCTTCCTATTGGTCCAGCATTCCCTGCAACTACTAATGCAGCGTAATCTGGGATTGACCCCAGAACCCCCTTCAATGTAGTCTTCAAATACCTCTCATGACCGGCTAAATCGACTAAGACGATGATCTTCGATGATCTCAGGTATATCTCAGATTCGTTATAACTTTGAAGCCCGTCATTAACAGATGCCCCAGAGTCATTGAATCCGAGTATATGGTAAGTAATGGACGATGACCTCCTAAACTTGAGTTCATGGAGATATCTAGCTACCTGGCTCATGGCTAGACCATCACCGTCATCAAGCATTCCCGATATCAGAACCCCCTTCAAGGTAGATTTGCCGGCATCCACGTTGCCAAGCATTACCATGGATATCTGGATAGGGGGCACGTCTATGGTTTTCCTTATGAGTAGCTCATACACGTATCCTCTGGTAGCCTTTTCCTTCCTAACTATCATGTATTTGGCGCCAAGGCTTTCAACTATTCTATCCATAACCTCGAAGGATTTCTTCGCTTCTTCATCTGTTATACCAATAGGAAGCCCGTCATCAGATATCCCAAGCTCGTAGAAGGCTTCTCCTCCTCCCTCATTTAGCCTGTAGTTTAATTGAGTAGCTAGCTTGATTATACGGTCTTCGGATTTAGGATCGAGCTTCAGCTTATACTCCTGATTACCCTCCTCCCTTTCAGGTTCGAGCCTAAATACCAATCACCGGGTTCTCTGAACGCATGTCCTTAAAAATAATTAATCGCCCTGCCGGGAGAATTGATTAAAAGCTTTTCATTTCATATTATAGAAGGTGATCCGATGAGACCTAAGGTCTTCATCACTAGGGAAATACCAGAGAGAGGTCTCTCTAAGATAAAGGAATTTTTCGATGTCGATCTATGGACCGATGAGGCACCTCCACCTAAGAGCGTGATTATAGAGCGGGTCAAGGACGTAGATGCGCTTGTTCCCCTTCTAACAGATCCAATTGATGCAGAAGTTTTCGACTCGGCTCCCAAGCTCAGGATAGTCTCCCAATACGCTGTAGGATATGATAACATAGATCTAAAAGAGGCCACGAAGAGGGGAATATATGTCACGAACACACCAGGAGTGCTAACGGAAACCGTGGCAGATTTTGCCTTCGCTTTAATGCTTGCTGTGGCTAGGAGGGTAGTGGAAGCAGATAAATACGTCAGAGAGGGAAAGTGGAAGGTGGGCTGGCACCCCCTGATGATGATAGGCTCAGATGTTTATGAGAGAACTCTAGGAATAATAGGGATGGGGAGGATAGGCAGCGCGGTAGCTAGGAGAGCCAAGGGATTCGGGATGAAGGTCCTCTATTACGACGCTATAAGGAGGGAAGACCTCGAGAAGGAGCTCGGTGTTGAATACACAGATATGGACAAGCTCCTCGAGGAATCTGATTTCGTTTCCCTGCATGTTCCTCTGACACCAGAAACTTACCATTTAATAGGAGAGGAGCAACTTAGAAAGATGAAGCCGACTGCTTTCCTGATAAATACCTCTAGGGGCAAAGTAGTAGATCAAAAGGCTCTTTATAAGGCATTGAAAGAGGGATGGATCGCTGGAGCTGGTTTAGATGTCTTCGAGCAGGAGCCTATTCCTCCCGATGATCCGCTCCTTCAGCTGAACAACGTCGTACTGGCACCTCATGCAGCGAGCGCCAGCTACGAGACGAGATCCAGAATGGCTGAAATAGTGGCTGAGAATCTCATAGCATTTCTAAATGGGAAGGTTCCTCCAACTCTAGTGAATAAGGAGGTAGTCAACGTAAGGCCTCCGGGATTCGGCTAGTTAAGCCAGCATATTCTCAATATTTTCCGCTAATGGCTTCTCTATGATCCCTTTTTCTGTTATTATCCCAGTTATGTTCTCCGGAGGGGTTTTATCAAATGCGGGGTTAAGTATCTCCACTTTTTCTGGAGCTATTCTCTTGTTCCCTATGAAAGCAACTTCTTTGGGATCCCTCAGTTCTATCCTCACATCATCCGGTTTGGATTTGAGATCGAATGTCGACGTAGGAGCTGCTACATAGAAGGGAACTCCATGTTCCTTCGCTAAAACAGAGAGAGAATAGGTACCTATCTTGTTGAACGTTGTACCATCTGCTAGTATCCTATCAGCTCCAGTTATCACCAGATCTATCCCTAAATGGGACATGACATAGCCTGCGGCTCCGTCCACTATGAGCTTAACTGGAATGCCCGCCCTACTCAGTTCAAAGGCAGTTATCCTAGCTCCCTGAAGCACCGGCCTAGTCTCCAAGGCTACCACTTCGAAATTCACCCCCTCCTCGAGGGCTCTATACATGGGCGCTGTGGCCGTACCGTACCACACAGTGGCCAGCGAACCGGCATTGCATATGGTCATGACCCTAAATCCCTCCTTTATTAGCTTATATCCAAATTTCCCTATCATCCTGTTGCTTTTGACATCCTCCTCAGCAATTCTCCTAGCCTCGTTAATGACTTTAAGCTTCATTTCATCCACATCGACGGAACCTTCCACACTCCTGAGCGTCCTATCTATAGCCCAGAATAGATTGTAAGCTGTTGGTCTGGTGGATCTCAATTTATCCGCTGCAGCTTTTAGCCCCTTCAAGAAATCATTGCTATTACCCTTGAATTTCGCTGCATAGAGGGCCATACCAAAGGCCGCGGCAGCTCCTATTGCGGGAGCTCCCCTAACAGCCATGCTCCTTATCGCATCTGCCACGCAATCCACATTTTCGCACTCTAGAAAGGAAAGCTTCTCTGGAAGCTTCCTCTGATCCACTAGGATTACCTTACTTCCATCAAAATCAACAGTCCTCGGAAGATCTATCAAGCATCAACCCTTCAATTAGTCCATTGAATGGAAATAATGGTATCGGAGATATGTTGGCTCTCCTCAGGATCTCTCTAGGGAGATCCACTATACACTCAGCCTTGGAAATTATCAAGGAATCGCTGCTGGCCACTACCTCATGCCTTAATAGATCAGAATCTACGTGCTTAGATGTAACTACCCTTACATCACGTAGGATGTTCCTTATAAGAAGGGCCATCCTCCCGCTTTTGGATATCGGAGCATCCAGATAAATAGTCACTGATTTGGGCCTTATTTCATCTAATAGATCTCCTATCATACTAATAACTTCTTCAAATTTATCTGATGGCTTATACGATGAGTAAGCAAGGCTTAGATCCCTGACCAATCCATCTGAGCATACATATATGGGATTTCCTTGGAGAGCGCTTTCTACCGTTATCAAAACATTGAAACCGTCTATACCCAGATCTCTACCAGAAGCACATGTAAGAGGAGCTACCTTAAGAGAATTTCTGAGAGACTCACTAGGTGGCCTTATCAGTTTGGATAAAGCTATTTTCTCTCTTTTGTTCAGAGATAGCCTCTTCGTTGTTATCTCTATGGCATTTGGGAAACCCAAGGTAAAGAGGAGATAGGCCAGGGAAGATGCTCTCTCTACGAGTTCCCTTCTAATCGTTTAAGGATCACCTCTACGAGGTAATCTGACTTTTCCTTCGGTATGGATCCCCTACCAAGCCTTGAATTCCCTCCACCACCACCTCCAAGGGATCTTGTCACTTCCCTAATGAGGTTACCTGCATGAATCCTTGAATCCAAGCCTCCTGTCGCTAGGAGAGCCACCATTTCTCTAGTACCTTCGGGCCTCCTTATTATTATAACCCTCTCTTCATTGTCAGCTAACTTATCGGCTAGCTTTATGCCCTCGTCCAAGCTCAAATCGACTAGTTTTACCTCGGAAACTTTGTAGTTCCCGATGAGTTTAGGCATGGATAGCGCTTGCTTTATCCTGATTTCCTCGATATCTCTCTTATGTTTCCTGATCTCCCTTCTTAAATCTCTAAGTTCTCTTATAACCGAGCTAAATGCCTTGCTTACCTCTTCCTCCCCCACTCCCAGCTCATTAGCGACTTCTTTTAAGCTAGAATATGTGTTGATCATCTTCTTAATGGCAGGTACACCAGCTGAGAACTCGAGCCTGACCACACCATCCTGTATCCTCCTCGCTCTCCATATCTTTATCATTCCCACATCTCCCGTCCTCGTAACGTGAGTTCCTCCGCACGCTTGGACATTGAATCCCTCTATCTCGACTATCCTGAGGACTGGATCGGGAACCACCCCTCCTTGATATAGAATGAAGCCGTATCTCCTTTCAGCATCTGTCCTGAGTAACCAGAAGGTTCTGACCGGGATGTTCCTCATAACCGCCTCATTAGCCAGGATCTCTATTTCCCTTAGCTCTTCGGGAGAAATAGCTTTATAGTGAGTAATATCAAGGCGACTTTCTACATCCCCCTTCTGAGCACCCCATTGCCAAACATGAGAACCCAGTACCCGTTTTGCTGCCTCCAAAATTATGTGGGTGGCTGTGTGATGTCTCATCCTCGCCAATCTCCTAGTTTCATCTACGCTACCATGCACCTTCTCCCCTATTGGAGGCAGGTTGCTCACCCTGTGGAGGATCCTCCCCTTGTACTTCTTCACCTCAAGTACCTCTGCAGACCCATTACCCCAAACAAGCTTACCTACATCACTTGGCTGCCCGCCACCTTCCGGATAGAATGCCGTTGAATCTAGGATCACCATATCATTTACGTGCCCAACTACAGTCGCATCAAACTCCATCTTATAGGGATATTGGTAATAAAGGGGCCTCGTAGGTGGGTATTTATCCAGCTGGTCAACGAATGATGGAAGCTTGGGGGCCTCTGGCTTCTTAGATTCATGCCTAGCAGCTATGAGCTCATAGAAGTTATCTGGCACCTCTACGTTCACGCCTAGCTTACTGGCTACATTTTGAAGCAGTTCGGGTGGAACCCCATGGGAGTCATAGAGCATGACCAGATCTTCCAGTTCCAGTTTCTTCTTACTCTTCACTATATCCCTTACTATGCTCTCTCCCCTCTTCAGTATCTCATTGTATCTACTCTCCTCCAGATCTGTTATCTCTATGATCCTATCTAGAGATTCTTTCAGCTCTGGGAATCCTCTTCTTGACCAGAAATCGACCTGTTTTGCCACGAATTCCGATAGAGGTATTTCGGATTCGAGGAGCTTGAGGATCTTGAGTGATCTCCTTATGAGCAACCTCCCCAAGTAACCTTCGTTCACATTGGAAGGAACTAAGCCGTCGGAGAGCATGAGAGCTATTGCCTTGGTATGATCTAGTAGTGCGAAAGCCTTTTCCAGAGGCGATATCTTAGAATCTAAGTAGGAGAAGTCCACTTTCAGTATGTCTGCCACCTTCCTCCTAAGGGATTCAACTTTCTTACCTCTCTCAAGTTCCCTTAGAATGGAGGATACCTCAGAGTATTTCGTTAGCAGGCTTTCATCGATCTTGTCTATGCCCAGATCATGCAAGAACTGATCGACTAGTCCATCATAAACGGAATGAAATCCCGTGGGATCTCCCCTCAGGAGCCAAGTTATCCTCTCTAAGCCATACCCTGTATCTACCACTTTGGTATCCATAGGGACGTACTTTCCATCTTCATCCTTATATTCCATGAAAACGAGCGTGGCTATCTCTAAACCTCTGACTATCGGCTCTAGGTCTGGCCCCGCATTGCCTCCTCCTTCCCATATTCCCTCCTTGTAAATTATCTCCTCCTCAGGTATTCCCAGTACCTGAGTCGCGTACTCATGGAAAAGCTCGACCGTCCTGTCCTTCCAGTAAACGAACTTGTCCTTGGAGTTGAACGCATGATGGGCCATCATCTCGAATATGGTAAGATGCCTGCCCATTGTCGGACCTACCTTATCTACGTCCTTCAATCTGATGCAAGGCTGTGATATGGTGAGGGGATTCGCAGGGGGAGGAACGAGGCCAGCTGTTATGAATGGTTGAAAATCAACTATGGAGGCGCTCGTGAGGAAAAGGTCGTTCCTCCATCTTGCTATGACAGGATATCTGCCTATTCTTGTGTGTCCTTTTGATTCCATGAACCTTAAGAAGTCTTCTCTGACCTCGTTCAAGCTCTTATCAGATATTCTCCTCCCTATAAAGGAGTAGGGTTCGCAAGGAGATTCCCCACATGTTTCCCTGTTGGGATCAAGCGTCCAGAAGTATTCCCCGCATATAGGGCATCTCTTCCTTACGTAGCCCCTTTCAATGAGGAATTCTATTTCTATAGGATCTCCTAGTCCCATTAGACATCCTCGAAAAGTTGTGAGGGAGGGATAAAAAATTAGATGGTTCAGCCGAACAGCGCTCCGAGACCTGCAAGAGCGGCTTCTTCCTCTTCTTTCTCCTTTTCTTCCTTCTTTTCCTCCTTCTTCTCCTCAGCTTTTGATTCTTCGGCAGCGGGAGCTGCAGCAGGAGCTGGGGCTGCTGATACTGCAGCCTGGCTTACTATCTCATCGATGTTCAAGTTGGATAGATTGCTAACGAGTTGCTTTACCCTAGCGGGATCAGGTTCTACACCAGCAGCTTTGAGTACCTGCTCTAAATCGGCTTCCTCAACCTTCTTTTTAACTTCATGGAGCATAAGAGCTGCATATATGTACTCCATTCCCATCTCATCACACCTCATGATACAACGAATCCCACTATTTTAATGTTGCTAGCTCTCCAAGGCGCCGAACCTTGTCCTCGGCCTCCTCCTGCCAACTGACACCCTGAATCCCCTAGTTACGCCTATGACGAATGCAGCCACTATAAGCACCGAGAACGTGAATATGGCTAGATAGAATAGCCTCAGCTCCAGCGGGGTTACCACGACTGTCTCATACCTATAAGAGGAGGTGGGCACCTCCAAGGTAGTAAGGCCATCTGGGGACTTATAGTATATGTCTTTCACCCTTATCCACTGCTTCCCAGTGGTCTGCGTCTTGAGAGTGAGTATCAGCTTGACGAAACCTTCCGGCTTGATGGTATCACAGACCATCTTCACGCTTATCTCATTTTCCTTCGGCTCCCAGACTGGTTGATCGCAGGATACTCCCTCGCCTTTCTTTATCGCAGGCGGGCTGACCATGTAGAAGCCAGGAGATAACTCCATATCTAAGGTTAGATCCTTTGCATCCCCGCTCCCCCTATTTATCATGTAGATGGAGAAACCGACCAGTGAATTTACAACTGTAACGTTTTGGGGGATATCCTCCACCTTAACCGATAGCTTTGGCTCTACTATCGTGATCACAACAGGGGATTTCTGAGTGGAGAGCAGGACCTTCTGGCCTTCCTTAGGATCGATGTACGTAACCTTCGCTGGTCCGAAGTTAGTTACTCCCTCTCTGACAGCCTTTAACTTGTAGGACAGGGAGAGCATGCTTCCTGGATCCAGCTTGCTAGCAGAGACCTTCGTCTTACCTGAAACTAGCTTGAATATATCTGATGGGTAGCTATCCTCGACGACTACGTTGGTGGCCGCGGCTGTACCGTTATTACCCACTATTACATTGACCTCTACCGTCCCATTTACTGGTATCGTGGTCGAGGAAATGCTCTTGGTTATATAGAGCTTCGAAGTACCGAACTTCTTCACGCTTATCGTAAACAGCCTGAAGGTTTCATTGTATGCACCTTCTATGTTGAAGTAGCCGACCGATATATTCACGTGATAGGTCATTCCCTCCGCATCAGAGGGTATTACTATTCTGAACGCTATATCCTGTGTCATGGCTTTGTGAGGCACATCGGAAAGGACGACTATTGGAAAGGTATGCCCAGCTATGCTTGATGGCTCAGTTATGTCTATTGGTAGGTTGGGCTCTACTTTAGCATTTATCGTTACATTATATGCATCATCATTGCCTATATTTTGTGCATAGAACCTAAATGTTATTGGCGTTCCCGGATTAACTTCAAGGTCACCCTTCGGTGTCTTCATGTATATGTCCATTTTAGGCTTGCCCCTATGTCCCTTATACTTAAGCCCGAACACTACGTTTATTGAACCCCTTAGGGACTCCGTCGCATTAGGGTTATATTCATATATCTTGACTTGATAAGCGTTGACCCCTAGCCCCCTAGTTGTGGTATTAACATAGCTAAACATGACAGGATATGTTACAGTGAAACCAATCGTATAGCTTCCGTATTTGCCCTCTCCTGGACCAGCATGGAAGGTGAATGTCACTTGTTGAGATTCTTCGACATGTAAACCATTCAAAGTTATATTAGCTTCAGTGCTCCCTTTATTCGTTCCTTCAACCGGTACAATACCCGTGAGATTTATGCTTCCCTCTCCTTCCTGCTTAAACCAATTAGAGTCTATTCTAACCCAATTTATATCCCAAGGGCCTAGATTCTTGATAATTACAGGAACTTGGAATTGAGCATAGGGCTCGTTGAACTCTTTAGTCCTGGGGAAGTTTATCTTCATTGTAAGGTTCGATATAGGAGGTAATATGGAATCTTTTATATCGAAATATATGATTCCATTGTTAGTATCTGTCATATCTCCTTTTATCAGTACCTTATACAGTACTCTCCCGCTCGTACAATTTTCTTTGATGGGAATTTCCGATCTAGTATTATAACCTTCTATCAATGTAAGCTGATAGTTGAGACAAACCCTTCCATTCTTGAGAATTCTCGTAGCAACACCTGTTGGAAACCCTCCCTGCTTCTCTATCGTACTCTCCATTTGAAATCCTCCAGGAAGATCGTATCTAGTTCCATTCTTCATGGAGAAGCCCGTCCAATCGTATTTAATCGTCTGAGCTCTGGCTACATGAAAGGAGGGGTAAGCTGGGATGAGTAAAGCTATCATGAGGAACAATATTATTAATCTAATATGGGTCATTTCCACATCTGAGTGGATTAGAGAGGAGGGTATTAATTATATCTTCGTTTATAGTCGTAAATGAATGGGCCCGTAGCTCAGCAAGGATAGAGCGGCGGCCTTCTAAGCCGCAGGTCGGGGGTTCAAGTCCCCCCGGGCCCGTTTTCAGCTATCTAATATTTATACTGCAGATTTTGATCTTCCTAACCGAGTTAAAGAGTTCCTTATTCTAGAACCAAAAAGCTGGCCTTTAAATTTGATCTCTAATGTTTTCCAGGGAGCACACATAATCGCCACTATGCAGGGAGTTCTCATTTACTCATGAAGTTAACCAGCCTCATATGATCGGGCAACTTCTCGGGGTAAAATATTGTCTTTCCTATCACTTTTCCCTCACTGCTCAATACAACCATCACTTATATCTTCATTGACTATCTCTCCTCCCTTCAATCCCTTTCTGCCATCGTAGACCCCGTATTTCATATCTGTTGAGGCAGATTATCCTAAGGGCATTAAAAATAAATAAAAGATAGCAAACATTAAATTAGAATTAATTAAGGAGAAAGGAATATTAAGATCAATGATTTACAGGTGAGAATGGTCCCAGAAGCATCTTTCTCAGATTAACTCTCTCACTACCGTAAAGATATATGGGGACCTTCTTGACCAGAGAGATGGGAAACTTGCCAAGCCACTGGAGGCCTACCTTTCTGCCCTGCTCAGGATGTATCACCACCAGATAGTTACCGCTCTCATCCAAATCCAAGGCATATTCACCAGCTATTGCGAGTATTACCCTATCTGTAGCCGCAAAGAGGCCATTTTGATCCCTTCCCTGCAAGCGAATCGTTGAGTTCTTGGTGAACACTGCCACTCCAGTCCCTCCGGAGAGGGAGAGGACTACTGTCACATTGCCTCTCGGAACGGTACCTAGGGGGCCCACGTATATGTTAGTTTCATTGATCCTACCCTTGGAGAAAAAGGATATGGCTGATGTCAGGGCATATGACGATAGGCCTAGGCTTCCAGATCCCTTCTTCATGGTCTGATTAAGAGGGTATGTTATAGTAACTGACCACGTCACCTTCTTAGGCTTCTCCCTATTAAGAGTGAATAAGTAGACCGAGGTGACAGCTAACAGGATTACGACCAGAATTACTATATACTTGTACTTAGCTTCCAAACGGACTCCTCCCCTTCCTCCTCTTTGATGGCCTCATGAGAGGTGATGCCCTCTCACGCCTAGATCTCCTTGATCTATTGTATATTCTTATGGCGAGTAATGCTGCTATTACCAATATTATCGCTGATATGAGGTATATGAAATTCTTGGATACGACTATGCTTACCTTGACTATCGTGGAACCTGAGTAGTAAGGCATGCTCCTCCCTATCGAGTCCTTATAGTCGTAGCCGATGCTGACGAAGCTACCCAGCTCTGCAGCTGGGTAGAAGTTTGTCGCCTTCAGCCTAAGGGGTATGCTGAGGGTATCCCCTGACTTGAGCTTATCTATCCTCAGGAGCATGGACCCATCTGGGTTAGGCCTCATCAAAACGCTCTTCGGCACCATACTCAGGTTCAGGTTCACACCCTCTCCAGTTGCCACCTTGAGTTCCACATCAGTAGCATCTTCATTCCCAGTATTGGATATTGCGAGTATTAGGCTTCTCTCCTCGTCCCACTCCATTCTCAGTGAGGTAGCGTTGGAGGAGAGGACTATGTATGGCCTGAGTACGGTTACCTTAACCTCCTTACTGATGTTGTGCGTCTCTCCCCTAGCATCTGTATAGGTGATGAGGGTCGTAGAGACCGTTTGAGGGCCAGGCGCCACGTCGGTCGGCATGACTTGGTAAGTTAAGGTCATTCTAGATCCTGGTTTAAGGGGATTGGGGATGACATAGCTCCCTAAACTGTTGGTTGATGTAACTAGTGCCGTTCCATTCCCGGGAAAGCTGGTTACTAATTCAAAACCTGCTCCTAGCTTCTCTATTATGCTTATATCTGATATGGACAGATCCCCTATGTTTGACATGGTGAGTGTGACGTTAACAGGCTTCCTGATTTGAACAGCCGTGGGATGAACTACCTTCGACTCAAGGGAAAGCCTGGGGTTTCTGAGGATCCTAAATGATAGAGCCTTGGTGAATAGGGGCTTACCCATACTATCTTTAATATATAACTTAACAGATACATTTCTTGGAGATGGGATTTTATCTGGAGCTGCTATTTTTATTGAGAACTCCTTATATTTACCTCCAGGCAATGTCAACTTGGAGGGAAGGCTGGACTTCACTATGGCAGGGGAACCGACATCTAGGCTCATGAGAAGGGCAAGAGGCTTACCTATCTTATTCTCTACCTTGATCTTTAACGTTATATCAGTTCCTTCAACTACAACGGGTGGATTAAAGCTTCCATATCCTCCCAAGAAGTACGCCTGCGATGATATGGAAGAGACCCTGAGCCAATACGCGAAGATAGATACATAGGTGTAGGTGTAGGAGTACCTGAGCCATATGAAGGGAAGGTTCGTGAATAGGCCGTCTGGTCTTATCGTACGTGCTAGATCTTCAATTAGAGGTTCCCAGCTTGAAACAAATTTATCCGTCTCTATGAAACCTAAGGAGGAGAATTTAGCTAAGGCACCAAGGGCTAAACCGGTAAGTATGTCGTAAGTGCCTGAAGAGTATGCTTCCTTAACGTAATTCTCCAGATATTTAATAACGCCCTGGACTACATTGCTATCCACATCAAATCCTTGAAACATGGCTTCAGCCAGCGCATCAGCTACATCCCCCGTAATCTGAACGGAGGACGATTTCTTTTCCTGCCAGTAAACGAAATCTCTGCTTCTCCTAGCAATTCCCTCTAGATAGGAAATTGCCTTCTTTATGCTATCATCTAGGCCATTAGCCTTAGCTCCTACTTCCCTAGCAGCTAGTATAGATCTAAGTACTTGGGCCGTTACATCTGGAGATGGTTCCTTGAGTTGAAATACATCAGCTTCGGGTATCCTCCCCCAACCTCCCCCCTTATCTTGGTACCCTATAAGCTGAGAAACAGCCTTTGCTAGATAGACCAGTTTGCTCCTAGGAAGGGCTCCCGATGAGAGGGCACCAGCAACAGATCTTATGGCCAGGGAGGTGAAGTAAACATCAACGAGCCTACCACTGACATCGGACCCCCAAAGCCCTCCTGCCTTTGCATTATCAAGTATCCAGTTATTTATCGATGCAAGCCTCCCTTTAGCCCGGGAGACATCTCTCCCATCGAAATTCATGAAGTTTGATGCCTGAAGTGCCTCGGATAATATGAGGGAAGCGTAGATGTTAATCTCCAGATCAGGAATAGGACCGAACGTGAAACCGCTCTTATCAACGTAAAGTACTCCATTGACGAAACCATAGCCACCTTGAGGTATTTCGCTGGATGATCCATAGTCAGGTACTGAGCTAACGCTCTTAAGAGGGGCCTCTATAGCATGCTCTATAACATCTCCTGTACTCTGTCCCAAGGATAAGGGGATTTGGAGCAATATTACAGCCATTAGAAGCGAGGAGAGGATTACTGTTTTCCTCATCTCAATACCCGTCTAGGTAGCGAAGGCTGAATATATAAGGTGAGTTACGTAAAGTGTGAAACAAGTATGGGCTAAATGACTAAGTCCAACGAGGAAATCTACGGGGAACAAATGATGCAGAAAAAGAAAGAAAAGAAAGGGGAGAAAGGTCGTTTCAGCTGCTGGGTAGCCCGACAGGAACTACCAGCACAGGTGATACAGATACCCTCGTCGGTACGGTTGTTGGTCTTATTCCTATTACTATGACAGCAGGAGCGTGGTCCTTGTCCATGCCAGCCTGGTAGAAGGTCTGTATCGTGGTGTTAGCGAGCTTGGTCGGGTCGGACAGAGCTATGCTGGCAGCGAGTGTGCCGTATCTGTCAGTACCAGCCACCACGAGCACGAGCTTATCTTTATTCCATGGGTTGCTCTTTGCATACTGTATCACACCGAGACCGTTTCCACCCTCTACCTTGTAGACGTATGAGGTATCGATTGTCGGATCTATCAGCTTGATTGCGTAGCTTAGGTTGATGTCCCTCTCACCTGGAGCACCCTGTGGGTTGTAGAGCCAGGTGGTCTTACCATCGGTCTTGTAGAGTATGTACAGGTTGCCAGTCTCGTTAAGGTAGTTCACGAGCGTGTTGACCAGAGGTCCGCCCACGAGTATGAGGTTCTTGTCCATCACATCCTCGCTGAGGTTCTTACCATCGAAGACCCAGCTGTCCATGTAGGCTATCGGGGCCCTTATGAAGCTGAACACTTCCTCTGGGTTGGTGAAGTTGAAGTACAGATCCTTGTAGCCAGCAGGCGTGTGATCCTCGAATACCGTCTTTCCTTCGGGCGTTGTCACGGGCACGAGCTCGGTTGCTC
>JAOZGJ010000042.1 GCA_027491785.1 Thermoproteota archaeon
TCCTGTATCGTGAGCCTCCTCTTCGGCAGGGCATACTCCCTCCTCGCAAGGAGGGGCCTCACCCCGTAGAGATGGAAGGCGGAGAAGGCGGTCAGCGGGAGATCGAGGTCCGCCTTAGAAGATAGGATCGCCTACCATCCGTTAGTCCATACCACTACTGCTCCCCTCACCTTAAGGCTCCGAGCCAAGTAGCTCATGTAGCCGCTCAGCAACTCCCTGAGTATCCCCCAGAAGCCCGAGCTTATGTCGAGAGGACAATCCCTTGCCCACTATAGTCATCTCTACCCTTCCCCATCTAGGTCCTGACCGGGCCATCGGAAAGCACGACCAGGTTCGCGATCTTCCCCTTCTCAAGGAGTTGAAGGGCCATGAACTCGCCCTGCCCGGCCCGGAAGTCTGTCCTTACATACTAAGTGAACGGACATCGATCCTCCCTTAACTGCTTCCTTGATGGCCAATCCTAGGGAGTTCTTGGGCTTCTCAGATCGGGAGAGACGTGCGAGGTAGTTCAGTTAAGCGATTGAGGGAATTTCTGAACTTGCCCCATAAAGCTGGTCACATTCCTATATCGCATAGGCATCCGATCTCCTTGACGAGATCTCCCGGTATTTCCTCCAACCTGCTCTTCAATTTCTCACTGGCCAGATAATCCAATTCCTCAAAGAGCTCTCCGTAATAGTAAATCCTCACATCTCCCATCTTATTATAACGATCTAGAACGGGAACCAGGTTCCTTACGGAGAAATGCTGAAGTCCCACGTGTGCAGCTAGGTTCCTAAGGAGGGAAGTAACCTCCTCCGGATTGATGGAGCTTCCCTTCCTCATCAGTTTCTCCGCAGAGAGGAAGTTCCTGACCCACCAATCGCTCTTGCATAGAGATCTCTCCATCAAATTGATGGCCTCATCCCTGAATCTCTCCCATTTCAGGCTCCGCGCATGTAGATCTGTTAGAGTTGGGTTCTTATCAACTAGATTCGCTCTTCTGTAGGCGTCCCTCATAATATCTGAGCACTTCCTGCCTAGGAACACGAAAGGATAAATGTCCCGGACCGAAGCGATTGATCCGCTGATCCTCCCTCCAATGATTTCGCAGGTCATGTCCTCAATATACGATCTCATGTAGCCTAGGGCCGTGCCTCCAGGCGCCTCCCTCACCATGCAGCTTATGCTCCTTGGGTTACCATGCTCATCAACCATGGCGAGCTCTCTAGTGATTAAGATCTCGTTGGGATGCATGCCCAACGTGCGGTAGAGAGATCTCATCTCATAACCGAACCTCAAGGATGTGTGAGCCTCCTTCAGGTAAGGCATTAAGCTATCAATTCCTATCTTGAGGGCGAAAGAACTTATGGAATCCGCCAGGGGATAGGACAAGGGTGGCTCAAGCTCGTATTCTACAACGATCTCTTCGACATCCTCACCGAAGGTCTCCGGATCCGGCCTCAGGTGTTTCACGTAATCACCTCTCTCCATCCTCCCTTCAAGGTAGTAGAGGATCTCCCGAACTGACGGTAGGGAGTCACTGAAGCTCCTGAGGGTATGATGCAGGTAGGTCAGCATAGTGGTGTCGAGCGCACACGAGACCTTCCTAAGCCTGATCAGGGATCTAATAAGTTCCTTACCCTTATCCAGATTCCCGTATCGATCAAACTCTTTCTTTATTACGTCCCTCCATATCTCTTCCACGAGGTCCAGGCTCAGTCGGCTATGAGTCAGCAGCTTCGATATCATGACCACCAACCTGTGGATAACATAGGTCTCCCCCACATCCATGAAATTCAAGGGGAGTTCATCGGTCTGTCCCTCTGCAAATCCCTTCACGTGCTGTGGATCGGAGCTTGAGTAAGACTTCGGTACAGAAGACCTTCCCGATGGGACGAACACGGGCATGGAGGTTAAGGGAATCATATCCACTTGGTTCACCTCGGCGTATGCTAGAGCTCCCATGTAGGCCATCACGGTCAAATGGTTCCATCCCTGACTCAGATCGAAGACTATCCTCTCCACATCCCCTAAATCCTTTAGAGACCGGTACACCTCGGCGAATATGTGAGAAGGCCCGCCATTCTCGAATTTCAGCCTCACACTGGCTCCCCCTTCTAGGGGGAGGGTGAAGGTGCCCCTGACTTGAACCACCCTGACCACGATAGCGGAATCGCCCAGCCCTCTTTTGAAGTCCTCTATAAGTTCCTCGTCATAGCCCTCGATGTCCCCAATAAGGAGCCTAGGAAATTCAACCATGAGCTCATGAGTTGCAGTGAGGATCCAATCACTGACCTCCTCTCCATACTTCGGGAGCCTCCCTAACCTTTTAGCGTGGGTTATGAGGGAGTGGGGGAGGAGGACGATTATCTTAAGCTTATCTAGATCGATCTTCCCGCTGATCAGCGCCTCGATGGAGGCAGGCAGTACCGTTGAAGATGCTCTCAACAGGATGGAGTCCTTCCCTCTTCCCCCTATCTCATAGAGCTTCTTCGATCCTCTTAATAGGGTATCCCCGGCAACGTGGACTATTACGTAGGACATGAACCTCACCTCAGTACTTCACAACAGCCTCCTCGGCATATCGAATTCCTCACCAGATGCAGGGGGTAGCTTGGCCGTTCCCACGAGCCGACTATCTGAAGACCAAAGATCACGGGTGCCGAGAGGACGAGCTTCCTCTCTTCGGAGAGGTGCAGCCTGTTTACCAATTCTAGGAACTTCTCTAAACTGAGCTCCACTAAAGGGGAATCTTCCCGCATTCAGTCCATCCTGATCCGGCACGTACTTGCGAATATAGCCCAGATACCTGCTGAACTTCCTCATGTACGTAACTTCGGGGTTCCTCCCTATCACATCGATGGATGCCACCCTATTTACCTCCTCCACTCCATCATCTGACTGGGATCGCCAATCTCCGGATGTACCCACGGGCTTCTCTGATCCCTCCACCAATGAGAGACTTCTTCCTCCATCCTCCTGGTAGCTCGATATGTATATCAATCCCCTCCTTGTAGCTTCTCCTCCTTGACAGGTGGAGCCCTTAAGTTCCTCCCTGAGCCTCATGATCTCTAAGGAATCTACCGGTAAATCCATCAACGTGTTAACTAATTCTACGGGCAATATATCACCATTCAGGACTAAATACCCAGTATTTAATCCCTCTCCGTGAATTTAAAGGGATGACATGCCAATGATCAGCTGAAGTTTAGAACTCAGGGGGAAATGAGTGGTAGGTAGGGTTCTCAAGTCAGGGGAAGGTGACCCCGCTTATATGCAAGAACTCACGCTTTGGTAGAGGGGTCAGCAGCTTGAATGAAGGGGAGCATCAGTGGATATCACGAACAGCATCTAGGCAGCTCGGTCATAGGTGCTCCGGTTCAGTATCACAATAGTCAACCGCTCTTCACGCAATACCACGGATCAGCCAGCCCTTGCCTCGGGAAATAAGCTCCGTAACTCTCCCCTGATCCATCTCCCTCATCGTAGAACATCCATATACCAACAAATGCCGGTTTTCTGATCGATCTAAGTTTGGGGCATATCCCGTTCAACCAGTCCTTCGCATTGCTGGCACCCTCGTAGCCAGTCACCACCATCTGCTGATCCAGCCTTCCAGAGTACCTTACTATCTCCTCCTCACTGTACAGCTCGGTGACCACTAAGAATGTAGGCCCAACAGTAGCCAGTCCATCTACCACTGGCGCATATTCCTCGTCAAGCCATACAGCATATTTCCCCTTCAAGTCGACGGGGAGGCTGTTATAGAAACGAATGATCTCCCTGTAATCGAGCCTATCCTTCCAGCCGTACCATACCGCTATCCTCCATGTCGAGTCTAGAGATGAGAGGTACTCCATGAGATCTACCACAAGCCTGTTCATAGGCGTTCCCTGCCTGAGGTAACTTTCCTCAGCCCCGTACTTCCACTTGGGGAAGATGCCCCAGAGGATGCGCAGGGAGTACCTGCCAGCAATATCACTCACCACCTTCAGGTTGTGGTGAAATAGCTGCGTGTCGTCTGCCGGGATTATTACGATGACCGTGTCATAGTATTCACTTATCACCGAGAAATCCTCTTCAATCGCATCCCTGTAATCTGATAAGTTGGCATGCACGTAGAAATATATCCTATCTCCATACCTCCTCGTCCAAGTGCTGGTGCATGCCCCCGAGGGAAGGATGTATACTATCCCCCTGGCCCCCCGCTGCTCCTTGGAGTATTCCCCGACAACCTCACGGACGGCCTCCAAATACTTCATTCCGTACTCAACGGATGGTTCTATGCTCGTATACTCATGCCATTCATTAAAAGATGTTATCATAATTATTTTTCTGGGCCATGAGTAATCCAGGGCCATCATCAGCTGCTCCTTGAACCTCTCAACGCTCCTAGGCAGAGGCAGGTTCCCCGATCTCACAGCCCTGTCATCGAAGCCAGGTATGGCCGAGGGTATGAAGTCAACTCCCAAGGCCCTCAGGTACCTGAGCCATTCACCGTATTTCTCCCTCAGCCTGCCCTCGAAGTCGTTCAATATGCCGGGCACACTCGTGTGCATGTTATAGGAGGTCACTCCGTCGAAATACCGTACCTTGGAGGCCTCTGATGGATTCTGCCAGTATACAAGGTCTCCCAAGAGATAAAAACCGTACTTCATCCTGTACCCGTATATGGCCTCCAGAACGCTTTTTGGCAGTGCTCTGGCCAAGTATATCTCTACCACGGGCTTACCCCTTATTCTGAGGTAACGGGGATCGCTGAAATACGTCCTATTTAAATAGTCGAAGTCCTCCTCAAGCACCTTCTTGGCCTCAGCGAAGCTCAGGCCCTTTAGCCTGCCTGTCTCATAGAGTATAGCGAACCTCATGCTTCCTGCTAAGGGGTTTTTCAGCAGGTAGCTTTTGAGGGTCTCGTCCTCGTAGCTCCTGGGACCCCACCAGCTGACCATGAAGAAGTCAATACCATGGCCTGTCGCCCAGTCTATATGCCTAGAGATAACTACAGGGCTCCTGGAGTCGTACTCGCCCAGGAGGGGTGTGCCCTTGTAGCCCTCCTCCCAATGTCTCTCCTCCCCGTACCAGGGGTAGTAGTATGCGCCCACAAGCAAGCTGTCCTGCCCAGCGATGTCCTCGTACTGCCTTATATAGGGGGTCTTGATCGTTTCCACCTGCCTGTTCCCGGCTTCATCTGTGACCTCTATTCTCACCTCGTACTCCCTTCCGCCCTTGAAGTTGGATATCGCGATGGAGAATTCCTCCCTCAAATTACCATATTTACCATCGACAGGAGTCAGGTGGAGAATCCTCGCGTCCTCATGGGGGAAGGCCCTGCTTGGCATACCCCCGTATTTTAAAGGAATCCATTTGAGGATAGCTGAGACTATGGGGGTCTCGGAGTCCTCGGCTTTGAAGGAAAGCCTCAGCTCGTATACCTTTCCGTTAACAACCCTGCTGGGAGTCAGGTTGAGCTCCTCAATCTTCGGTGGTTCAGGATTAACGTATCTGTCGTCTAGGAGGGAAAGCTCATCTTCCGTGACTTTCCCGTCGGCTACCACGCTGTCTAACGTCTCGATAAATTCCCTGCTGCTTATCTCATGGGATGGAAGCGAGGCCATCAGATCCACTAACCTCTTATCCTCTGGATCCAATCGACCGTCCCTTCCAAGAGGATTTAGGTGCTCGGAGATATCCTTCAGTCCCCTCTCCCTTGCATATTCCACCACAGGGTTCGGCGGGGAAGTAGCTTGCAATGTAACTGACTCCCTAGCAGCTGTGAATGGAGAAGCTGTGGAGCTGACCGGAACTCCTGATTCTGCAGAGGTAGTTTTCATCCCTGAAGTAGGTGCTGGGGTTTCAACGCGTCCCCGATACGTGAATAGGAATATAATTGCTAAAACAGCCAATAGCGCTGATAAGTACATTAGAATGGATCTCCTCATTGAAGGGCTCCGTGAAATGTGGACGTACATCATAAAAACCTTAAGGAGGGGGTTCGCGGGAATAAGGTCCATTTCCGATCCGAGCGGAGGAGTAGGTAATATAGGGGATCAGGAGCGGAGGAGCTACTACTGGCCTTAGAAGGATGGAGATTGGAGGGAGGTCCATTTTACACCAAATTCATCTTCACTGGCATAGGTGGAAGTGGAGCTTCACCTCGCTTACCAGTTGCATGATTCCACGGAGCTTAGTTCGGATACCATCGAAGATCCACTTACTTTATCGCTGCTTGGTACATCACCAGATCGGGTTGCTTATCCCCGCTCTAGAGCTGGCCTGCTCGAGCGCAGCCGCTCATCGAGGCTCATCCCCAGTCAGCAGCCCGCGATCTCCTTCACCTGCTCAGGAGTCTCAGCCCTTGGATTACCACAGTCCCGGCACTATCAATCAGTTGAGGGCTACCTGGCTGGAAGTTACCGTCTGACCCTCTTGGGGCGGAGCTGGTCGACCTCGATGGTAACAGGCCATAGTGGTAAGGCAGGTAGGGACCTCCATCATCCCTCTCCGGTCATGAAGGGGCATCTAGGGAGGGGAGATAGCGCCTCCCTTACCTCCGAGGTCACTCCATCCAGGTGGGAGAGGACCTTAGCTCTAGTGCCATACCTGTCCTGGCCCCATAGCCACAGGACTATCCTCCCAGGTCCCAGCCTCCCCTCCCATCCCCTCACCTTAGAGGTGATCTGCTCCATCAGGGGACCCGTGAGGGGGCTCCTGCGCCCGCCGAGTATGATGACTACCTTGCTATCGAGCAGGGCCCTCTCAATCCCCTTCAAGGAGAGCGAAGCCCTGAAGACATCCACCCCCATGCCTCTCAGCTTCTCCTCGATGATGCGGCCGCTCAAATTCCAGTCTATATCGTTCGACACTATAGCCACTTCCCTACTCGCTTCCCGCCATGACCAAGCCCTCACTCTCTCTGCTCCGTTGACCTGCCTCAATGTGAGGGAGCAGTTCCCGACCTTTGCGATGGTCTCAGCAACGCCCTCCACCATTCCCGACCAAAGGCCGATCTCCAACCTCTTGCCACGGCATGAGAGGACGGCTTGCCTGCTGGGCAGTCTCAGGAAAACGGCGCCCCAAGGGCCATCTCTACCGATGCGATCGAGCTTTCTGATCTTCCCCTCCCTCAGGTCGTATACCTCTATACCTCTAAGCTCTTCAGGAACTCGCAGGGGAACCTGGCCGGCAGCCACTATCCCAAGATCGTACACGGCAATGGCCCACTCGCTGGAGTTCATCCTGTACTGGAAGCATCCCAGCCAGTAGGCATTGGGCACCCCGTCTTTCACGACCTCCCCGCTCAGCTCCGAAGGAGTTTGAGCAATGCCATCTTGCCCGAAGACCATGGCCCCTGCAAACGCGTAGAAAGCGGCGTCCACGTCTTTGGCGAGGGCGTAGCTCACATGGGTGAATCCGAGCCTAAAGTTCATCTTCCTGGCTTCATCATATGTGGAGCTCACCAGCTCTGGCACGTAAGTTGCTGGGCTCTCCCAATTCCCCTTCTCCCACGGGAAGAGGATCGTTTTACCGTTCCTCACGTCAGTGAAGTAGGACTCGCTTATGTCCCAGTCCACAGAAGCCATCACCTCTGCCCCGCACCTGTAAGCCTGATTTGACACCACGAGAACGTTTACACCTCTCTTCCTCCCCTCCTCCCTCAACTCGTCGATAAAGGAGAGAAGAGATTCCTTCAGGCTAACACCCGGATGCCTCCTATTGAACTCCTCGACGTAACCGGGGGCAGCCTCCTCCGCGATGCTGGGATCGCAGACGGCGGGGAACCAGTCGAAGAAGACCCCATCGTAACCCAGTCTTACCATCTTATCAACCAGCTCCTTGGCCCTGAGGGATCTGACCTCCTCGCTACCATAGTCGTAGGCCAATGCGGGGCCGTAGGGGCCCTCGAATTTGACTAGGAAGTTTGATTCATTCCATACTCCCTTTTCCCACTCGTATCTAGCGAACAGCCAGTCGTAGAAGATTACCTTAGCACCTGCTCCCTTAAGCTCCTTCGCCGCTCCGCTATCCGGATCGACCTCAACTATTTTAGCGAGCAAAGCTACTTTCTCCCTCTCTGGCGTGGGTGAACCCATTAAGTAAAGGGGAATCGCCCCGTTAGGCTCCGGTCTTAGTTGAGGCGATGCCGTGGCAAGTCCTGAGGGTATCAGAAGCGCTAGGGCCGCCAGCACGCATAGATGAACGCGCACGAATTCCTTGGATCTCAACTCTATCATCACCCCCTAGCATCAGTATTAGAAAAGGATTTTCCTCATGCCCTTGAGACCTCCAATCAGGTGTAGGTGGAACCGCGTATGCTTCGGGAAATCTCACAGATAGGAGCGCATGATGGATTGCGATGCGGCTGACGAGATCTCTACTCACTCACCGCGCGGGCAGCTCAGAGCATGTAGCCTAATTTTCTCGGGAGGTGGTTGATCGATTGGCTTTAATTTTCCAGTGAGGGAAGAATACAGCGAGCTAATGCCTGTAATGAGGATCTGTAGGTAGGGTTCCGATCGATAAGGCTGATGATTGTGGGAGATTTCTGACAAGAGAGCAGTTCCAGATTATTCTTCTGTCGAGGGTCTGCCTAAGTTGTACTTCACTAGGAGGGATGAGGGCAACGTGACTCATTTCCTGTTCTTTATGCAATTCTGGATCAGAGCATTGAGTCCAAGAAAAGCATCAAGTAGAAGCCAGCAAGCAGACCTACAGTGGCCTTGATTTCTGATGAGCCCTCCTCGTATATCTCAGGTATTGCCTCCTTCAAGGTAACATACAGCATCGCCCCGCCGGAGAAGGCCATTCCCAGGGGGAGAATAATCCTGAAGAGGGAGAAGAGTGATGCCCCAACTAACACCATGATCATCTCACTGACCCCGCTTAGGGCACACCTATCAGAAAGCCCATCCACCTGTCCCTGAGCTCTGCCACTGGAAGGGCCACAGCGAGACCTTCCGGCATGTCCTGAACACCTATGGCCACGGCTGTAGCTACTCCAACTGGAACGGAGTAGGCCATGGTCGTACCAACCGCGAGTCCCTCAGGAAGGTTGTGTATTATCATGGCCATTGCTATCAGCCAGATCCTCCTGAGCATTCTCCTCCCACGTTCGGGTCCCTCATAACCCTTGAGGAAATGCTCGTGTGGAACCAGCTTGTCGATCGCCAATATGGTCAAAACACCCAAGAGTATACCGGCCCCCACCACAAAGAAATCGGCCATGTCAAGGGCTGGAAGGATGAGGCTCGTGAAGCTCGCAACCAGCATCACGCCAGCCGCAAAGGACAGCGATAGTGTCATCTCCATTCTCCTTTTTCTTGATGCTAGGACAGGTAAGGCGCCTAGCGTGGTGGCCAATGCCACGAAAAGCCCCGAGTAAGAGCTAGCTATGATCACATTCCCACCGGAGAGTTTCCTCAGCAAGGCAATGAGGCTATCCAATACCGAGTTCACATCGTAACCCATCGTATAACTCCTGGCAATAAGCTTTACTAATAACTCCTGGCCTATCCACGGCCTCAAGGGCGAAGAGATCAAGCGACTGCAGATGGCAGGAAGAGGCTGAGACTTGTGGAATCGCTATGAACACGCAGCAGGAGGAAGTTCATATGCTCCTCGAGACCCGGAGCATATCGCGCCAAGAACGCTTAATCCTTCGTAAGCACATGTCTCATGGATCGCTAGTTGACATCTCGATCAGTGAGGTATGGGGATGGAGGGATCATCCCTATGCTCATTTCGTCCCCCTGAGAAGCTCTAATACCTCACCCATGTCGGGTTTCTCCCTCAGGGGATACTCCTTGGCATAAATAACCCTGCCCTCCTCGTCCACAACAATTACAGCCCTACCTGATATCCCTTTCTCCTTCTTAAATAGCCCGTACATCTGGGCCACTCTCCCATGGGGCCAGAAGTCCGAGAGGAGAGATGTCCTGACTACCCCCATGTGTTTGGCCCATGCCCTCTTGGTAGGGACGGGGTCCACGCTGATGCTCAGGGGAACAGCACTCAGTTTCGTCAGCTCACTGTAAAGGGCCTCAAGCTCTCTCACTTGCGCCTCGCATACACTGGTCCATGCGAGGGGATGGAATGAGAGGATCACCTTCTTCCCTCTGAAGTCGGAGAGGGTCACATCTTCACCGAACTGATCGGGGAGGGTGAAATCGGGTGCCTGAGAATTCACTCCTATCATGCCATCAATTCACCATTGTTATATCAGGTGCGATTTGATAAAGTTACCCACCCTAGGATCCCAGGGCTTCAGGTCACAGACCTCACACCATACAGTAGAAGCTGCTCGCGGATCCATGATAAACTTGACGGCCCAGCAGCAGCCAGGAAACCCTCTTTGAGCCTAGCCTAGACAGGTGACTGATGGGTCTTCATAAGCGAGACTTAATACGTGCTACCTCCCGTCATCCCACCGTTACCCCTCCAGCCACTTTGCTCCCTTCACGGCGCCAGTTCCTCCTCTGTTGTCATCCGCCATATCGCCTCCACAACATCTCTCGCTGTTATTATCCCTTTGATCTCTCCTTTCACCACAAGGGGAAGTCTCTTTATCCTATTGCGTGCCATCAGCTTGGCAGCCTCAGCTAGGGTGGAGTTAGCATCTAGCGTCACCAATTCTTGGGTGGAGTACCTGCCAACGGGATCGCAAGGATCTCCTCTTCCAACCAAAAACCTCTTGACCGCATCCCTCTCGGTGAATATCCCCCTTATCTTCCTCTCCTCCTCTATAAGGAGACTTCCCACCCTCTCTGCTTTCATTATCCGCGCAGCCTCCCTCACGCTCGCTTGGTAATGCACCTTGAGCACCTCCCATGTGGCGTAGGGCTTAAGTGGAGGACCTGTCGTGGAGGTCTCGGCGTAGGCCCTCATGATATCCGCTGCAGTGACCACGCCGACAAGCATGCCATCCTCCAGGACCGCTAGCCTAGACTTAACCTTCATCATGGTCCTAGCGGCATCAGCCATGGTATCGTCAGGTTTCAATACACCATACCTCCTGCTCATCACGTCCTCGACCTTGATCTCCTGAGGTGAGAGCCCGGGTGCTATTACACCGGCTATTATATCCCTCTCGGTCAGGAATCCCAAGATATCCCCTTCGATCCTGATAACCGGGCTCCAAGCGTCCCTTTCATTCATCCGATCCAATGCTTGGGCAACGGTCAAGTTAGGGCTGACCACCAGCGGATCAACACTCATGAACTCCCTTACCTTCATTCATTTCCCCATTAGTACTGGGGGTACTGAGTAAATAATAGTTGCGAGGATCGTTTCCAAGGTTCGTTTATTTTGGTTTATCTAGTTCATTTTATTGCTTTTAGTCATACTCCCCTGAATTCGAGGTCAGGTATCTCACGCCTGAGTGAGTTGCATCCGAATCGAGGAAACTGGTGGAGGCCATAACAGGAGACACAGCCGTGGTTCATGTTAGGTGGCGTCCACTCCTAATAGCTGAGGTGGAGGGATAAGGGAATGAGTCAGCAGATCATATGGCTGGTACTATCTTCACACCGAGCTTATTTGCCAGTTTTTTGGCTCCTTCATCAATCATTCCGCCAATTATAGCCAGGGAAGGTTTAACTCCTACCTTTTTCTCGTACAATTTCCCTACCCTGTACAGCTCAGCCACATCCCCCTTTGACACCCTTGACTTCATCTCTATGAGGATGTGCCTCCCGTCCTTCACCAGGACATCCACTTCTACTTCGCTTGGATGGCCGTAAACGAGCCCATCCTCATCTTCTATCAAGAACCTGCCCACGTTTGCCACGCCGAACTCCTCCTCCAGCACGTACTTCATCCCCTCCCTGAAGGAGGTCTCGGATAGGACACCAAATCTGTGGGCTATGACATTTACGGTCTTTTCCAACCTCTTAACGCTGCCCTTAAGCTCCTCCTGCCCGCTCTTTAGCTCCTCGAAGCTGCCCTTAAGCTCCTCCTGCCCGCTCTTTAGCTCCTCGAAGCTGCCCTTAAGCTCCTCCTGCCCGCTCTTTAGCTCCTCATGCCCCTTTTCTAGCTCCACTATCCTCTCTAAGATCTCCCTGTAGCCTAGAAATCCCGCTACCGCGAACTTGAACTCTTCATCTTCTTCAAGCGCCTTCAGGAACTTCCTCTTCTCCTCGGCCGAAAGAGACATCAAGATTTCCCTCTCTCAGCTTATATAAGTGTTTCCTTCACTGCCAGCCCTCAGATGATGACGAGACCCTCTACAGGGGTAGATCGATGAATTAAGATGCCCTTCACTGGACAATGAACGAACTCCACAATGTGGGGAAGGAGCCTGAAGCCGATGAGAGAGAAGACACTATAAATGATAAAAAGCCAAAATGTAGGGAGTCAGGATGGATAATCAGTCTAGAGAGCTAATCTACTTACCAGAGATCTGATAATGACCTCTGGCTAGAGATCACCGGCTCTCTATTAGCTAGCAACTTATTGAATCTGCTCGTCATAGCATTAGCGCGGGACACTCAAAGATGACTTCGCTATGTAGGTCCTTGGCTGGGCCAACTTTCGGTTAGCCTTGGAGCCTATGATCAGCATTAGAGCCACTTCCTCCAGAGGAAGATCATTAGGACCAGTCACATGCAATCTCCAGATTGGCGTGTCGTACACAAGGAGAGTTACATTTATTTAGTATAACGGCTTTTTACGGGTATGACCATAAAGGTAACTGTAGATAGAGAAGCCTGTATAGCATGCGGGGTGGCTCCCACCCTCTGCTCCGAGGTCTTCGTGTTGGAGGAGAAGAACAGAGTAGTAGACGAGTATACAGTGGAGCTGACCGAGAGCCTCTCAGTGGGAGAGGTCCCAGATGAGCTAAGGGAATGCGTGGAGAATGCAGCCGCATCCTGCCCTGTTGAGGCGATCAAGGTTGAAGGATAGAATGCACAGCTGATCGTTGACTTTGAGCCTGGTTTACGAACAGCATCTGATCTGGAAGCTGATCATCCCGCTGTAAAGCGGGTCCTATCTAAAGCTATATTAGCTCGCGCGCGGAGTTAGCGGTATACGCCTGAGAACCACAGTAAGAAAAAGTCTCGATCGTTTCCGGCACTCCTGCTACTCTTCATCGAAGCGGTCTGATCTCATTAGATCTATTCCGTCAGGGCTTGAAACCTCATAGGCAGAATCGAAAGGGAAGTCCTAATCCAGATAGGAGATGGTCTCGGCGTAGCTAGGGTTGAAGAAGGTAGGATCAACCTTCTCCCTTAACCGAGCACTCTCTATGACGATCTCAGGAGTGAGGGGACTTCACGTTAGGCAGGAGAGGCGGTGTTATAGCCGTGAATGAAGCCCAGAACATGAGGATCCGAACGCTAGGCTGTTCTTGGAGGCACTGGCTCATGCTCACAACTACGATAGGAATCTGACATTCGTGCTGACCGGATCTGAGGTGGGACTCCTCTATGGCCTCCTCAAGATCAACGACCCTGATTCACCACTTTAAGGTCGTTATTACAAGGAGATCAGGTTAAAGAGGTTCGTGGAGGAGGTCGAGGGAAAGGCCCTATCTAAGAGCTACTCTACGGTGTTCTAACCAGCTTGAAGAGGTTGAGCATCCTCGAGGATTACAGGTTCTTGGATCCAGTGTACGAAGAGGCCGCCAAGAGGATATAATCTGGTCCAGTAGATCCTTGGATTCGAGGATTAATTTAATTTCTGGCTTAATAGATCTCTTCTTCGGGGAAACCGGTTTTCAATCTCTTCAATACTCCAATATTGCCCTGGCACTTTCATGGTAGAATTTCTCCGCTTTTATCACTTCGATACGGATTTTACCCTAAATCACTTACTTATCTATCTGGTATCTCGAGCTTCCGAATCACTTTCCTGAAGAACATCGTAATGAGAGCTGTAAGCGCCAAGTAGGTAATCGCTACCACGGAGAATATTTCCAGAGATTTGAAGTAAAGGGAGTTATATGTTCTAGCCACGGAGTACATCTCTTGGACACCTATGGCGAATGCCAGCGAGGAATATTGGACCATATATACGATCTCATTTGATATACCATGGAGAGCCCTCCTGATCGCCTGAGGCAGTATTACATAGAGAACTTCCTGCAGTTGGGTCATTCCTATTGCTTTAGCAGCGAGGGACTGACCTTGATCTACTGACATAATGGCTCCCCTCACGTACTCTGAAATATAGGCCCCGCTACAGAGGGAGAAGGAGAGTATGGCTGATGGTATGGGAGGGAGATATATTCCGATCTCCGGCAATCCGAAGAATATTAGAAATATGGTTACGATTAGGGGAAAACCCCTAAATAAAGCTGAGAAGCCTCTGGCAAGAGATCCTAAGACCCTACCTCCGTATACCCTGCTAGTTCCTAAAGCTATGCCCA
>JAOZGJ010000061.1 GCA_027491785.1 Thermoproteota archaeon
TATGGAAATAGTCCCTTCCGTATGAGTCAGAGGGCCTTCCATTGGATAATATAGCGATCCAATCGGGATGTCTCCTGAGCCAGATCTCATGAGGTATGTTCATCCATCCATATACCCTGAGACCAAGTCTCCTGGCCTCCTTGATAGTTCTTAGGGTTAAATCAACCATGTCCTTCTTGACTGGGAGGAACTTCGAGGGATAGAGGGCTCTTCCATAGTCATCCACTAATGTTACGAGGATCGCGTTGGCCCCAATCCTGGAAATCCTGTGAAGTTCATAATGCGGATCGCAGGAGGGACTTGAGCAGGGATCGTACACCCCTAGCTCGAAATTCACCCTGTCTGGTCTTCCTAAGCTAAAAGGAATAGGGATGAGCAGGAACATAAGAATGACGGGTATCGCGCGGCTCACACGGTGGCTAGTGAGGTTCAGCTTTATATGATGCGCTTTGGCGCATATGTCACATAGCATCGGGAACTACCTATTTTGGGGTTCAGGAGATGTGGTCACTAGTAGACGAACATCTCCCTTGGGCATCATCACCGTAGCTCCGCCCCTCTCGGGGGAACCCCGGGCGCCCCGCATCCGAAGGTTGAGGGCCGCAGCCCTCGCACCGCATTAACCTGCCCCGATAGGCCTTCAGAGGCGCTGAACACAAGGGGCAGGTCAACTTATGAGTATATTTGACTATTGAGTATTTAACAGTTTTCGTACGGCATCTATGATTGCATGGCTCTCTATATGGGAAAACAATTGAGTGGAGCTTGAGGATGAGGAGACAGTTCAACGGCCTCGAACCACTGGTATAATCCTATCTAAACTACCTGAAAAACTCAAGGGATGAAGTTTCCTGAGAATTCCCTCTCCTGTAATGGACTGGCTCCCTGAACCTTCGCTTCGATAGCACATCCAGCAGATCCTTGCCCATGAAGGAGCACCATAAGAGGGCAGTGAGGAATGGAATCATCTGACTGCGGTGGCTGGAACACAGCTCTCTGCTACCGGTTGCTCAAGGTTCTCCAATTGCCTGATGATTGCATGCCTTCCCCAGCTCCCTCGATAATCCACCTCCAGACTGGGAGGAGCCTGACTCCATCCTCCTCACCATCCTGATCCCACGTGAGTATTAGAACCTCCTTACATCCCAATTTCTCCCTAGCCCTAGCTAAGGAGCCTAACTCTCTCCTCCTCTGCTCTAGATCCCCAGGAACGAGCTCCCAGGTCACCTGAAGGCACTTCTGAACTTTACCTGCTCGATCCGTCAGGACGAAGTCCACCTCGCCCCGGCTCCGGGGATCCTCCCAGTAGAAGAGACTCTCACCCTCCCTATACCCCCTCCTCCTGAGCTCGAGGAATGCAATGCCCTCTAGGAGCCTACCCCTGCCAGCTCTTCCCATGTAAAGACCGTTATCAACCAAATAGACCTTGGGAACTCCTCCCCAAATGGCCTTGTATGTGGGGGAGTACTTAGGAAGGGTGAAAACAACCATCGCGTCCTTAAGATACTCCATATACTGATATACCGTGTTTTTGCTAACTTTTAACCCGATGGACTTGAAGTAGCGGTAGAGAGCGTGGACGGATAGTTTAGTGGAGGACCTCACCGCGTTCAGCAGTATCCTGAGGGCCCTAATGTTCCTAACCCTCCATCTCTCTATGATGTCCCTGGCTACCGTCACCTCCCACACTTCCCTGAGGATCCTCTCCCTCTGATCAGGTTCAAGTACGGCCTCCGGATATCCTCCCCACTCCAAGTACTCCCTCAGGAGAGACAGAACCTTGGATCTCGCCGCAGACGAAATGGGTCTCCTTACCTCATATCCCCTCGCTGTAAGGAACTCACGGAACGAGAATGGGAGAAGCTCTACCGTTATGGATCTCCCCCGGAGATGCGTAGCAACCTCTAGGGAGAGGAGCTTGGAAGAGGACCCGGTCACGACTACCCTGACGCCCCTATCGAGGAGATTCCTCACAGCCCTCTCCCATCCCTCCACATTCTGAACCTCATCTAGGAGGATCCAGCGAGAATTGCACTCCAGCTTAGGGTATAACTCCATGTGGAGGCGGTACAGCTCGATGAGGTCGCTCCAAGAGGCCTCACTCAGCCTGTAGTCCTCCAAGTTAACGTAGAGAATTGCCTCCTTGGAAACCTCCTCAGCTAGGTCGGAGATTGTCTGGAAGATGAGGTAGGTCTTGCCAGCCCTCCTAGGGCCTACCACAGTTATGGCTCTATTTATGCCCATATCGAGGGGCAAGCCCACCTCCCTCCTCACCAGATTTGGGGGCCTGAACTCCAGAGAGTCGGCTAGCACCTCCTCCAGAACGCTCCTGCTCACCATCTAATATCACTATATAGAAGGAAATATTGTATATATAATTTCCCTATATATAGGGATTATACTGCATGCGGCGCGCGAACCTTTATGTCCCCCTCTTGATCCTCCCGTTGTGCGGATCCCATCCCCTCGACGAGCTCCCAGCTTCTCTAGCATAGAAGCTACCGACGAGACAATAAACTTCGTGACGAATATCATATAATCTCTATGTTTCAATAGGTTTTAATCTTTATGATTAGAACATTAATTGCCTAAATTG